>NZ_QHHV01000044.1:0-45781 GCF_003947245.1 Actinoplanes sp. ATCC 53533
CGGCGACTGCCGCGATAGCACTGATTCCCATCCGTCACTGGCGCAAGCGTAGTGCGCCCGCGCGGTAAACGTCAGTCCGAGTGAATACGGCCCGGACTGCTTGTGGGTTCAGCTGACGGTCTGCTTCTCGCGCAGCTCCTTGATCTTGGCCTTCTTGCCACGGAGCTCACGCAGGTAGTAGAGCTTGGCGCGACGCACGTCGCCGCGGGTCACGACCTCGATGCGGTCGAGCTGCGGGCTGTTGATCGGGTACGTGCGCTCGACACCGACGCCGAAGCTGATCTTCCGGACCTTGAAGGTCTCGCGCAGCCCGCCGCCCTGGCGGCTGATCACGACGCCCTGGAAGATCTGGACGCGGGAACGGTTGCCCTCCACGACCCGCACGTGCACCTTGACGGTGTCGCCGGCCCGGAAGACAGGAATGTCGGTGCGCCGCGACTGGGCGTCGAGTTCGTCCAGCGTGTTCATCGCTGCATCCTCGTGTTACTCAATGCGCACCGGGAGTTCGATGCGCGAATGGGAGATTCTGACCCGCACTCGGCTGCGCTGAGCGGCCACGTGAGGGGTCCTCGTCCGGCCGGCCACGGCGTGGGGCGCGAACGGCAACCTCACTACTTTGCCACACCCGGGGGCGGGATCTGAAATCCGGCCTCGTCCAGCGCCGCCCGGTCCTTCTTGTCGAGGAGCTCGCCCGGATAGTCGGCGAACATGTCGGGGCGCCGGGCGGCGGTCCGCAGCAGGGATTCGGTACGCCGCCAGCGCGCGATCCTGCCGTGGTCGCCGGACCGGAGCACCTCGGGCACCGCCCGGTCCCGCCAGACGGCCGGCTTGGTGTAGACGGGCGCCTCCAGCAGGCCGGCCGCGTGTGACTCCTCGGTCAGCGACTCCGCGTTGCCCAGCACCCCGGGCAGCAGGCGGGTGATCGCTTCCATGATCACGATGACCGCGACCTCACCGCCGAAGAGCACGTAGTCACCGAGCGAGACCTCTCGGACCGGCATCCGGGCCGCGGCGTCGTCGAGCACCCGCTGGTCGATGCCCTCATACCGGCCGCAGGCGAAGACCAGGTGGTCGAGACCGGCGAGCTCGTGCGCCGCCGCCTGGGTGAACGGCTTGCCGACCGGCGAGGGCACGACCAGCACCGATTCCGGGCCGGCCACCGCGTCGAGCGCCGCCGCCCAGGGCTCGGGGCGCATGACCATGCCGGGGCCGCCGCCGTACGGGCTGTCGTCCACCGTGCGGTGCACGTCCGAGGTCCAGGTGCGCAGGTCGTGCACGGCCAGGTCGAGGATCCCGGTGCCACGGGCCTTGCCGATCAGCGACAGGTCCAGCGGGGCGAAGTAGTCCGGGAAGATCGAGACGATGTCGACGCGCACAAATCTCCTGGTATAAAGATCAACCCCAACGGGCGCACAGGCACCGGCTCAGAGGTCGAGCAGGCCCTCGGGCAGGTCGACGATCACCCGGCCGCCGGCCAGGTCGACGGTCGGCACCATTTGACTCACGAACGGGATGAGCGCCGTGCCCCCGGCGGCCTTCTTCAGCACGATGAGGTCGGAGGAGGGCGCATGGTCGATCCGGTCGATCTCGCCCAGGACGGTGCCGTCGACCGACTCCACGGACAGGCCGGCGAGCTGGTGGTCGTTGAACTCGTCCGGATCGTCCGGAAGGGCGATCTCCGAGCTGTCGACCTGCAACAACACGCCGCGCAGCGCCTCGGCGGTGTTGCGGTCGGCGAGGCCTTCGAACTGGGCGATGCCCTTGCCCTGGTGCCAGCGGATCGACTCCAGGACGAGCTTGGCCGGCACCTGGTAGACGATGCCCGGCACGGCGGCAGGCGCCGGGCCGGCGCTCACCCGGCGGTCCCGGGGGACCTCCGTGGTGAACACCGACCCGGCGGCGAATCTCGCCTCTGGATCATCGGTCCGCACCGTCACCAGCACTTCCCCACGGATGCCGTGGGGCTTACCGATCTGACCGACTACCAGCAGCATCAGGCGGCAGCTCAGTAGGCGTCGACGATGTCGACGCGAATGCCACGGCCACCGATCGAACCGATGACCTGACGCAGCGCCTTGGCCGTGCGCCCGCCGCGCCCGATGACCGTTCCCAGGTCCTCGGGGTGGACGCGCACCTCGAGCCGCTTGCCGCGGCGCGAGTCGACCAGCCGGACCCGGACGTCGTCCGGGTTGTCGACGATGCCCTTGACGAGGTGCTCCAGCGCGGGCCGGAGCGCCCCGTCAGTTCGCGTCGGCGCCGGCACCGGCCGGGTCCTTCGCGTCCTCGGCGACAGCCTCGCGGTTCGGCTCGGCCGCGTCGACGGCCTTGGTGTCGCTCGGGCTGGCCTCGGCGACCTCGGCCGCAGCCGGGGTCTTCTCGGCGGCCTTGTCGGCAGGCTTGTCGGCCGCCTTGGCCTTCTTGGCCGGCTTGGCGGCCGGGGTGTCAGCGACACCGGCGGCGGCCTTCGCCTCGGCCTCGTAGGTCGCCAGGCGGCTGACCTTCTCGGCCTTGACCAGCAGCGGCGGCGGGGCCGGCAGGCCCTTGAACTGCTGCCAGTCGCCCGTCTTCTCCAGCAGGCGCTGCACGGCCTCGCTCGGCTGCGCGCCGACCGAGAGCCAGTACTGAACCCGCTCGGACTTCACCTGGATGATCGAGGGATCTTCCTTGGGCTGGTAGATACCGACGTACTCGATGGCGCGGCCGTCACGCTTGGTGCGCGAGTCGGCAACGACGATGCGGTACTGCGGGTTGCGGATCTTGCCCATCCGCAGGAGCCGGATCTTTACGGCCACGGTCTTGTTCGCTCCTGTTGCGATGACGACCGGCCCTCTGGGAGCCGATACGTGGGTGAGCCGACGGAACCCACGTGGGGATATGGGACCGATGCCTCAAGGACTGGCGGCACGTGGAGGAGTTAGAGGGCACCTCACGCACGCCGGACCCGTCCATTCTGCCAGAGCCGGCGGATGGCTCCCAATCGGGCCCGATACCCGCCGCTAGCCCAAGGTCAAATTCTGGGTTCCGCGGGACGGTCCCAGCCCGCCGGCAGCGCGGCCGGGACCGGCCAGGACGGGTCCGGGCGGTAGTCCGTCCAGGTGCCGTCGAAGGGGAAATCGCCCGCCTCGGCCATTTTGATCACCCGGCGGCCCTCGGCGCGGACCGCCTGCTCGTCGTGGACCCAGTAGTGGTCGGGGTAGGCGAGACGCTCGGTGAACTCGTCCTCGTCCTTCCAGACCCAGGTGCGGTCCGGGTGGACGACGACGTCCAGGTCCTGATCGATGACGTCGACGCCGGCCACCGTGCCGTCGTCCCAGCGCAGGGCGCGTTCTTCCAGGTTGACGTACCAGCCGGTGAAGTGGCCCCGGTCGTCGCGGAAGAACCAGACCGAGTGGTCCGCGTCCGGCGGGATGAACTTGAGCAGGCCCGGGCCCTGCCAGGTGCGGACGACGGCCCGGGTCTGCTGGCCGACCCATTCGTCGAACGGCATGTCGCGGAGGCCGCGCCCGTCCCGGGTCACCTCGATCGCCACCGCCGAGCCGCGGGCCAGCCAGAGCAGCAGCCCGCGGTCGTCGTCGGAGACCACCCGGCACGGGCGGACGGACGCCAGCCGCGGGCCGTCGATGTTGCGGTAGAGGACCTCACGGCCCGGTGCGAACAGCACGCTCAGTACGAACGCGCCAGGATCGCGACCAGATCCTGCTCGTCGTCGGAGTCCGGCATGGTGCCGTCCTCGCGGAACAGGCAGCGTACGGTCACCGCCTTGCCGTTCGCCTCGGCCTCGCCCTCGGTGCCGACCGCCGACCAGGGCACCCGCGCCCAGCCGGTCTGCGCGGCCTCGATGGCGTCGCCCAGCGTCTTCACCTCGACCGTGTTCGCCTCGCGGAAGGCCAGCGCGTCGTCGTACATCCGCTGCTGGTCGGTCCGCAGCGCGGCGGTCACGTGCGCGACGACCTCGACCAGCGCCACCGGCGACTTGGTGCCGTCGACGCGGCGGGCCACCACGGCGTTGCCGGCGGCGAGGTCACGGGGGCCGACTTCGATGCGTACCGGAATGCCCTGCAGCTCGGCGTCGACGGCCCGGCGGCCGAACGGGATGTCGGCCCGCACGTCGAGCTTGACCCGTACGCCCGCGGCCTTGAGCTCGTCGGCCAGCCGCGTCGCGGCCTCCAGCACGCCCTCGCCGGCCTTGACCACCATCACCTGCGCCTGGATCGGCGCGATCCGCGGCGGCAGGCGCAGGCCGTTGTCGTCGCCGTGCACCATGATCAGGCCGCCCATCATCCGGGTGGAGGTGCCCCAGGACGTGGTCCAGGCGTGCTCGACCTTGCTCGCCGCCGACGAGTAGGTGATGTCGAACGCCTTGGCGAAGTTCTGCCCCAGCTCGTGCGAGGTGCCCATCTGCAGGGCCTTGGTGTCGCCCATCATGGCCTCGACGGTCATGGTGTTGGTCGCGCCGGCGAACCGCTCGCCCTTGGTCTTGCGACCGGGTACGACCGGCATGGCCAGCATGTTGACCATGAACTCCTCGTACACGTGCTTGTGGATCTCGCGGGCGTAGCGACGGGCGTCCTCCTCCGTCGCGTGCGCGGTGTGGCCCTCCTGCCAGAGGAACTCGGTGGTGCGCAGGAACGTGCGGGGCCGCAGCTCCCAGCGCACGATGTTGGCCCACTGGTTGAGCAGCAGCGGCAGGTCGCGGTAGGAATCGACCCACTTGGCCATGAACTCGCCGATGACCGTCTCGCTGGTCGGGCGGACCACGAGCGGCTCGGCGAGCTGCTTGCCACCCGCGTGGGTGACCACCGCGAGCTCCGGCGAGAAGCCCTCGACGTGCTCGGCCTCGCGGCGCAGGTAGCTCTCCGGGATGAAGAGCGGGAAGTACGCGTTCTGCGCGCCCGCGTCCTTGATCCGGCGATCCATGTCGGCCTGCATGTGCTCCCAGATGGCGTAACCGACGGGCCGGATCACCATCGTCCCGCGCACCGGGCCGTTGTCGGCGAGCTGCGCCTTGGCGATGAGGTCCTGGTACCAGCGGGGAAAGTCTTCCGCACGGGGAGTGAGCACGCGAGCCATGAGGCAGCATCCTAGCGAGACCGGTCCGCAACCGGCCGGGCGGCCATCCCGTGTCCATCTGGGAGGGGCGGTGGAGATGACCGACGACTTCGACGCTTTCTACCGGGACACGTCCAGGAGGCTGCTCCGCTATGCCTACGGGCTGACCGGCGACCCGGCCGAGGCACAGGACCTGGTCCAGGAGGCGTACGCGCGAGCGTGGCAGCGGTGGCGGCGACTGTCCGGCTACGAGGACCAGGAGGCCTGGCTGCGGCTGGTGGTCAACCGGCTCGCCGCGGACCGGTGGCGGCGGCTGGGCGTACGCCGGGCCCGGGCGGCAGCCGATCCCCCGCCGGCGCCCGCGGCGCCACCGTCGGAGGACACGGTTCTGCTGGTCCGGGCGATGCGAACGCTGCCGGCGACGCATCGGCGGGCGCTCACCCTCTACTACCTGCTCGACCGGTCGGTGGGTGAGATCGCCGCCGAGACGGGCGCGTCCACCGGCACGGTGAAGTCCTGGTTGTCGCGGGGACGGGCCGGTCTGGCCGCCACGCTCGGCACCCTGGAGGCCGCCGCCGACCCGGCGCTGGAAACGGGAGTACGGAAAGGAGCCGGCCATGCCCATTGATCTCGACGACATGTTCACCACGCTCGGCCGGCACGCGGACACCATCCCGCTCGCCCCGGCGGCTCGGGCCCGGCGGCGGGGACAGCAGCGCACCCGTACCCGGGCGATGATCGCCGCCGCCACCGCGGTCTGCCTGATCGCCGCCGGAACCGTCGCCGTCCGGCACGACCGGCAGGCCCCGCCGGCCACGACGAAACGCGGCCTGGCCGCGGTGGGCGCGCCGATCGAGTTCGGGGGCCAGGCCCGGGTCACCACGACCACGGGCACCGACGGCCGGCTCTACACCGCGTGGCAGGTTCTCGACGGAAAGATCAAGCTGACCGCCGTTGAGCTGCGCACCGGCGCGATCGCCTGGCCGGCCCGGGAGGTGGGCAGCCGCACCGACACCATCGGCCTGCTGCACGCGCTGCCACAGGCCCTCATTCTCGCCGTCAGCCACCGGGACAGCGCCGGCCCGGACAGCACGATGAACGTCTACGACCCGGTCGACGGCCGGCAACGGTGGAATTTGCCCTACGAGACCGGGGACAACCTCGTTGTCCACCGGTCCGCGCTGATCCGGATGTCGGCGAGGACCGGACAGACCGAGGCGTTCGACTGGGCGACCGGGGCCACCCGGTGGGCGCTGGCGGCCCCGGCGGACCGCCCGGTGCACACGGTCGGCAACTGGTTGCCGATGACCGGGGACGTGGTCTTCCCGTCCGCGGCGACGGTCGGCCGCGCCGACGACAACCTCATCCAGGTCACCGAGGCGGGCGAGGTCCAGGTTCGCGACATCACCACCGGTGAGCTGCGGCGCACGGTCACCTCCGTCCCGCCGGACAAGGACCCGCGCACCTTCTTCGGCTACGACGGCCGGCTCTACAACGACGAACACGCGTGCTGCGAGGAATTCGCGGGATATCGGGTCCGCGTGACCGATCTGCGCACCGACCGAGGCGGCTCCACCGTGCTCCTGAGCGAAGGCGCCGGGCACCAGCTCGACGCCATGCTGCCATGTGGGCCGCAACGGCTCTGCGTGCTGGACCAGGACCGGGCCGGCCGGACGACGCTGGCGGCGATCGACCTCACCAGCCATCGTCAGCTGTGGCGGATCGCCGCACCGGCGGGCGCCCTCTCGTTCTCCACGAGCGACGGCTACATCCTGGTCGGCGGGCCGGAGGGCGACAAGGTGGTCTACGACCAGGACGGCAAGCAGGTCTTCTCGACAACGGCCGCCGCGGTGGACTGGCTCGACAAGGACACCCTGCTCCTGCTTCCCGGCTTCCTGGCCGGCCCGGCCCGGAAGGTCACGATCCCGGGCGGGCGGGTCACCACGCTGGGCGACGTGCCCGCCTCGTCCGACGCGTGCACCTGGACCAGCGAACGGCTGGCCTGCCCGACCATCACCAGCCTGCGGATCTGGCGCTTCACCGGATGACGGCGCCGCGCAGCACGATCCGGCTCGGCGCGCGCACCACCCGCAGGTCCCGACGGGGGTCGGCCTCGTAGACCACCAGGTCGGCGAGGCCGCCCTCGACCAGGCCGGGGAAGCCGAGCCACGCCCGGGCCCGCCAGGACGCGGCGGCGAGCACGTCGGCGGCCGGGATGCCGGCCTCGTGCAGCAGCAGCATCTCCTCGGCGGCGAGGCCGTGCCGGACGCCGCCGCCCGCGTCGGTGCCCACGTAGATCGGCACGCCGGCCTCGTGCGCGGACGCCACCACCCGCGGGAAGCCGTCGCGCAGGGCGAGCATGTGGTCGGCGTACGCGGGGAACTTGGCCCGGGCCTGGTCGGCGATGCCGCCGAAGGTCCGAATGTTGATCATCGTGGGCACGAGCGCGGTGCCGCGGCGGGCCATCTCGTCCACCAGCTCCAGGGACAGGCCGGTGCCGTGCTCGACCGAGTCGACGCCGGCCCGGACCATCTGCGCGACGCCCTCCTCGGAGAACGTGTGCACGGCGGCCCGGACACCCGCGGCGTGGGCGGCCTCGACCGCGGCGGCCATGGTGGCCGGATCCCAGGACGGGGCGAGGTCGCCGACAGACCGGTCGATCCAGTCGCCGACCAGCTTCACCCAGCCGGTGCCCGCCTTGGCCTGGGCGGTGACCGTCGCGGCCACGTCGGCGGCGTCGACCTCGACGCCGATGTCGCGCAGGTAGCGCCGGGTGGGTGCGACGTGCTGGCCGGCGCGGACCAGGCGGGGGATGCCGGGCTCGTCGTCGAGCTCCGGATACGGGTACGGCGAGCCGGCGTCGCGCAGGGCGAGCACGCCGGCGTCCCGGTCGGTGTGGGCGAGCTCGCGCGCCTGCTCCAGGCTCTCGATCGGCCTGGCGCCGTACTGGATGCCGAGGTGACAGTGCGCGTCGACCAGGCCGGGGACGATGAACCCGGCGTCGCTGATGGTCTCGGCCCCGGCGACCGGCTCCAGGGTGACCCTGTCCCCCACCAGCCACAGATCCCGGACCTCGTCATCGGGCAGCAGAACCCCACGCACATGCAACGCCATGCGTAAGTCCTACCCGATCAACAACTCATGTGTCCTGGTGGAGGCGGCGAAGCAGGTCCTGACGGCTGGCAGTCAGGGCCGGCAGATCGATCGTCACCGGGAACGGCAGCACGGTGGTGCAGACCTCCCGGGTGCTGTCGACCATCTCGTAGCCACCGGCCGCACCGAGCCGGAGCCGGGAGAGCACGATGCCGTCGTCGAACCACGGATCGATGATCCAGTAGTCGGTCACGCCGGCTGCCGCGTAGATCTCGGTCTTGGCATACAGGTCGCGGAAGTGCGACTCTTCCATGATCACATCGATCACGAGCAGCGCGTCCGCCACCGGCACGGG
This sequence comes from Actinoplanes sp. ATCC 53533, assembly GCF_003947245.1. Lineage (NCBI taxonomy): Bacteria > Bacillati > Actinomycetota > Actinomycetes > Micromonosporales > Micromonosporaceae > Actinoplanes > Actinoplanes sp. ATCC 53533. The sequence continues at coordinate 8,498 of NZ_QHHV01000044.1, forward strand.
ACTGCGGGTGGCGTGGTCCGGTTTGATGACGACGACGTCCGGACGCAGCTCGTTGTGATGATCAACCGCGAGCGAAAGGCTGTGCACCACGAGGGAGTCGAGCGGGCCCTGGTTCTTCAGCGCCTGACAGAGATCCACTTTGAGCTTCTGATGGGCGATCCGGTAGTCCAGCAGGATCAGCCTGCCATCGATCAGCTCATAGCGCAGGTTTTCGGGCAAGGTCAGCAGGTCATCAACGGTGCGCGGCCACACGTCGGGAAATTCGCGGTCGAGACTCATCAGCATCCTCCTCACGGATGCCGATGAGCCTACTTGACACACGACTAGTTGTCGTGTGCCCGATATCAGCGCTTGTCGTCGCCTGGCTTCTTGGGGTTGTTGAGCTTGTTGAAGTCGAGCTTCGGCAGCTTGAAGCCCGGCGGCAGCCCCTGCCCGCCACCCAGCGCGCCCGGGTCGAGCCCCGGCGGCAGCTGCGGCATGCCGCCCGGGAAGCCACCGGGCATCCCGCCCACGCGCGGCCGGTTGCCGCCCTTGGTGCCCTTGCGCTTGTTCTTCGGGCTCTTGGTCGCCTTGCGCCGGCCGGCGCCGGGCAGGCCCATCATGCCGCCCATCTGCTTCATCATCTTCTGCGCGTCGGTGAAGCGGTTGAGCAGCTGGTTGACGTCCATCACCGTCACGCCGGAGCCGTTGGCGATGCGGGCGCGGCGGGAGCCGTTGATGATCTTCGGGTTGGTGCGCTCGCCGGGGGTCATCGAGCGGATGATCGCGGTGACCCGGTCGAAGTGGCTGTCGTCGAGCTCGGCGATCTGGTCCTTCATCTGGCCCATGCCGGGCATCATCGCCAGCACGTTCGCGATCGGGCCCATCCGGCGCACCGCGATCAGCTGGTCGAGGAAGTCCTCCAGGGTGAACTGCTCGCCACCGAGCAGCTTGGAGGTCATCTTCTCTTTCTGATCCTCGTCGAAGGCCTGCTCGGCCTGCTCGATGAGGGTCAGCACGTCGCCCATGCCGAGGATGCGGCTGGCCATCCGGTCGGGGTGGAAGACGTCGAAGTCCTCGAGCTTCTCGCCCGTGGACGCGAACAGGATCGGCTGGCCGGTGACGTGCCGCACGGACAGCGCCGCGCCGCCGCGGGCGTCGCCGTCGAGCTTGGAGAGGACCACGCCGGTGATGCCCACGCCGTCGCGGAAGGCCTCGGCCGTGGTGACCGCGTCCTGGCCGACCATCGCGTCGATGACGAAGATGACCTCGTCCGGGTCGACGGCGTCGCGGATGTCGCGGGCCTGCTGCATCATCTCGGTGTCGATGCCGAGCCGGCCGGCGGTGTCGACGATGACGATGTCCTTCGCCGTCCGCCGGGCGTGCTCGATCGAGTCCTTCGCGACCTGGACCGGGTTGCCCACGCCGTTGCCGGGCTCGGGCGCGTAGACGTCGACGCCGGCCCGGCCGCCGATGATCTGGAGCTGGTTGACCGCGTTGGGGCGCTGCAGGTCGGCCGCGACCAGCAGGACCTGGTGGCTCTGGCCCTTGAGGTAACGCGACAGCTTGCCGGCCAGCGTGGTCTTACCGGAACCCTGCAGGCCGGCCAGCATGATCACCGTGGGCGGCTGCTTGGCGAACTGCAGCCGGCGGCCCTCGCCGCCGAGGACGGTGATGAGCTCCTCGTGGACGATCTTGATGATCTGCTGGGCGGGGTTGAGCGCCTGCGACACCTCGGCGCCGCGGGCCCGCTCCTTGAGATTGGCGATGAACGACTTGACCACCGGCAGCGCGACGTCCGCCTCGAGCAGCGCGAGACGGATCTCGCGCGCGGTGGCGTCGATGTCGGCGTCGGTGAGCTTGCCCTTGCCGCGGAGCTTGGTGAAGATCCCGGAGAGGCGGTCGCTCAAGGTGTCAAACACGGCGCAACTTCCCGTTGGTCAGAGGTGCGGAGATGACCGCAAGCCTAGCCGCCCACCGGAATGCTCACTGGTTGCGCATCCGGTACGTCTTCGCCGCCGCCTCGATCCGCCGCTGGGTGCGGGTGCCCGGCGCCAGTGAGCGCTTCGCCTTGCCGTAGAGGTAGACGCCGCCGCCGACCACGAGCGCGCCCACGATCAGGTAGGCCAGCGCGCCGACCAGGACGTGCAGCAGGCTCACCGCGATCCAGCCCACCACGATGACGCCGGCGATCGTCGCCACCAGGTACGCGATTCCTTTACCCATGTCCGTCTCACCCGTCTCAGCCACTCAGTGAAGTTCCCACCGTCTACCACCATGCCTCGCGCACGCAAGCGGCGCATCGGGGCGGACCCGTAGGGGTGGCGCGGCGCCGATCCGCCCCGCCACCTGCGCAAATCGCGTATACCGCAGGTAACAGGCGCAACTTCAGTGATAGTACAAACGTCCGAAAAGCCGATATCGACCGCAACCTTCTGATGAATCACGCCGTTGAGGCACGAGGAACCGGGCGGCTGATCGATCGGCCCGGCGAACATCCGGCGGAAGGACTACGGCGTGCCCCTGCGGCGGATCCTGCGACTGGCGCCCTGGGGAGTCCGGGCGCGCATCCTGGGCACGGTCCAGCGTCAGGTACTGCCCCGCGTCGCGCCGGACCAGCGCCTCGGCGTGGCCCGCCGGATCGTGCACCTGTCCGCGCCGCCCCGGCTGCCGCTGATGCGCACCGCGGCGGACGCCCCGACGATGCGGGTCCGCGCCGGCCGCGGCTGGGTCACCGCCCATCGCGACCCCGCGGCCAGCCCGGCCGGCGTACGGCGGCAGAACCTCGACCGGGTCGTCGCCGCCCTGGACGCGGCCGGCATCGACTGGTTCCGGGTGCCCACCCGCGCGCTGCTGCACACCGCGGTGGCCGTACCGGTGCGGGACCGGGCCGTGGTGGTCCGCCTGCTGGAGGAGCTCACCCGGTCCCGGAACGGGCTGCTCCAGGTCGTGCGGCCGCGCGGGCGCAAGGGCCGCCAGGCCCGGCGCACCGCGGACGTCCTGCGGGTCTGCTGGCCGGTCACCGATCCCGGCGGCAGCCTGATGCTCGGCCTGGAAGTGGGTTGCGAGGTCGAGTTCTGGCGCACGGAGGACGGCACCCTGACCGGGCCGCGGGCGAACCCGATCGCCGACGTGATCCCCGCCGACGAGCCGGTGGTCCGCGCCTGCGAGCCCGCGTTCGGCGCCTTCAGCGCGCCGGACGACACCACCCGGTACCGCACCCGGGAGATCTTCACGATGCCCAGCCTGGAGCGGGTCGGCTTCCCGATCGACGCCGTGTACACCTGGGTCGACGGCGACGACCCGGCGTGGCAGGCCCGCAAGACCGCGGCGCTGGCCGCCAACGCCTGGCTGGACGGCGCCAGCAAGCTGGCCACCAACGACTCCCGGTACGCCTCCCGCGACGAGTTGCGCTACTCGCTGCGCGCCCTGCACTGCTTCGCGCCCTGGATCCGGAACATCTTCCTGGTCACCGACGATCAGGTGCCGCGCTGGCTGGACACCAGCCACCCGCGGATCACCGTGGTCAGCCACCGGGAGGTCTTCGGCGACACCGGCACCCTGCCGACCTTCAACTCGCAGGCCATCGAGTCCCGGCTGCACCGCATCCCGGGCCTGAGCGAACACTTCCTCTACCTCAACGACGACGTCTTCCTGGGCCGCCCGGTCGGGCCCGAGATGTTCTTCACCCCGGGCGGGCTGACCCGCTTCTTCCCGTCCACCGCGCTGGTCGACGCCGCGCCCCGGCGCCCGACGGACCCGCCGGCCGACTCGGCTGGCAAGAACAACCGGGAGCTGATCCGCGAGGCCTTCGGCCGGGTGCTGACCCGCAAGATGAAGCACACCCCGCACCCGTCCCGGCGCAGCGTCATCCGCGAGATCGAGGAGCGCTTCGCCGAGTACGTCAGCGCGACCGCCGACCACCAGTTCCGGCACCCGGACGACATCTCGCTGCTCTCGTCGCTGCAGCAGTACTACGCCTATCTCACCGGCCGCGCGGTGCCGGGCACCATCCGGTTCCGCTACATGGACCTGGCCGCGCCGGTGACCCCGTTCAAGCTCGCCGACCTGCTGCGGCACCGCAACCTCGACGCGTTCTGCCTCAACGACATCGACTCCGAACCGGCCGTGCTGTCCGACCAGGAGGCCATGCTCGCCGACTTCCTGCCCGCGTACCTGCCCTTCGTCTCGCCGTACGAGCTGAGCTCGCCCCGGGTCGGCACCGCACCGCCGCCGCCCCCGCTGCCGGGCCGGCAGGTGGGCCGCAAGGCCGCAGCGGCCGCCGCGGGCGCCCTGCCCGCGCAGCACGACCGCGGCACCGGAGAACCGACCTCCACCAACACACCCGTCGCCTGACCGGCGCTCGATCAAGGAGAGATCCCGTGAGCTACGACGCCGTCATCCTCGGCCTCGGCTACGTCGGCCTGCCGCTGGCGCAGCAGGCCATCCGGGCCGGCATGTCCGTACTCGGCTACGACGTCAACGCGGCGGTGGTCGAAGCGCTCGCCGCGGGCCGCTCGCACGTCGACGACCTGTCCGACGCGGACGTGGCCGACATGACCGCCGGCGGTTTCCGGACCACCGCGGACGAGTCCCTGATCGCCGCCGCGGACGTGGCGGTGATCTGCGTGCCGACGCCGCTGTCCGAGGGCGACGGGCCGGATCTGCGGGCCGTCACCGGCGCGGCCGAGGCCATCGGGCGCAACCTGCGCCCGGGCATGCTGGTCGTGCTCGAATCGACGACCTACCCGGGCACCACCGACGACGTGGTCCGGCCGCTGCTGGAGCGGCTCTCCGGCCTGGTCGCCGGGCGCGACTTCCACCTGGCGTTCTCGCCGGAGCGGATCGACCCCGGCAACGAGCGGTTCGGCGCGCGCAACACCCCGAAGGTGGTCGGCGGCTACACCGCCGCCTGCACCGACCGGGTGGCCGCGTTCTACGGGCGGTTCATCGACACGGTCGTGCGCACCCGCGGCACCCGCGAGGCCGAGACGGCGAAGCTCTTGGAGAACACGTACCGGCACGTCAACATCGCGCTGGTCAACGAGATGGCCCGGTTCTGCCACGAGCTCGACATCGACCTGTGGGACGTCATCCACGCCGCCTCGACCAAACCGTTCGGCTTCCAGGCGTTCTACCCCGGGCCGGGGGTCGGCGGGCACTGCATCCCGATCGACCCGAACTACCTGAGCCACAACGTGCGCAGCAAGCTGGGCTACCCGTTCCGGTTCGTGGAGCTGGCCCAGGAGATCAACGCGACGATGCCGGCGTACGTGGCCCGGCGGGCGCAGAACCTGCTCAACGCCGACGGGCAGGCCGTGCACGGGGCGCGGGTGCTGCTGCTCGGGGTCACCTACAAGGCGAACATCGCCGACCAGCGGGAATCGCCGGCCACCCCGCTGGCCCGGCAGCTCGCCGGGCTCGGCGCGAAGCTGAGCTACCACGACCCGCACGTGCTCCGGTGGAGCGTCGGCGCGGACGAGGTGCCCCGCACGGACGACCTGGAGGGCGCCGCCGCGTCCGCCGACCTGGTGATCCTGGTGCAGCACCACCGCGAGTACGACGCCGATCACCTGGCCGGGATCGCCAAGCGCTTCTTCGACACCCGGGGCGTGACCCACGGCGACCAGGCGCACCGCCTGTGACCGGGATGAGCACCGTGCCGGTCACGCCGGCCCCGCGGCGGCACCAGCCCACCGGGCCCGGCCCGGCTGTCCCGCCCGCCCCGGAACCGGCCCGGCACCGGCGCGACATCGAGGGGCTGCGGGCCGTCGCGGTGCTGCTGGTCGTCGCGTACCACTGCGGCCTGCCCTTCGTCGGCGGCGGTTACGTCGGCGTCGACGTCTTCTTCGTCATCTCCGGCTTCCTGATCACCGGGCTGCTGCTGCGCGAGGCGCGGCGCACCGGCCGGGTGTCGATCCCGCGGTTCTACGCCCGGCGGGCCCTGCGGCTGCTGCCCGCCTCGACCGTGGTGGTGGTCGCGACGGTGGCCGCCTCGGCCCTCTGGTTGCCGCCGCTGCGGCTGTCCGAGATCGTCTCCGACGCGCTGCACACGTCGATCTACGCGATGAACTGGCGGCTGGCCGTGGTCGGCACCGACTATCTGAGCGCGGAGTCGGCACCGTCGCCGCTGCAGCACTTCTGGTCGCTCGCCGTGGAGGAGCAGTTCTACCTGGTCTGGCCGCTGCTGGTGCTGCTCGTGATGCGCCGGGGTGGCCGCGGGCTGACCACGGTGCTGGTGCTGCTCACCGCCGGCTCGCTGGCGGTGTCGATCTGGCAGACCCGGGACAACGCCGGCTGGGCTTACTTCGGGGCGCACACCCGGGCCTGGGAGCTGGGCACCGGCGCGCTGCTCGCGGTCGGCGCCACCCGGCTGCGGCGCCTGCCGCCGCTGCCGGCGAAGCTGCTGATCGGCGGCGGGCTCGCGGCCATCGTGGTCTCGGCGCTCGGTTACACCGCGGCGACGCCGTTTCCCGGGTATGCCGCCCTGCTGCCCGTGCTCGGCACCGCGGCGGTGATCGCCGGCGGCTGCGCCCGCCCGGCCGGACTGCTGGGAGTGCCGGTGCTGCAGGGCATCGGCCGGCTCTCCTACTCCTGGTACCTGTGGCACTGGCCGGTGCTGCTCATCGCACCGTTCGCGGCCGACCGCCCGCTCGCCACCGGGGAGAACGTCGTGGTGGCGCTGGGCGCCCTGGTGCTGGCCGCGCTGACGTACGCGCTGGTGGAGAACCCGGTGCGGCACCTCGCCGCACTGCGCGACCGGCCCTGGCGCGGCCTCGGCGCCGGCGCCGCCGTCTCGGTGCTCGCCGCCGGGCTGTGTGTCCTGATCGGCTTCGCCTACACCCACGCGGCCGGCACCAGCACCTACCGCGCCCCGGTGCTGAAGCCGACCACCTTCGACGTTCGCGATCTCCCCCGCGCCATCGCCGATTCCGTCGATCTCCCGGCGGTGCCGAGCAATCTCACGCCGAGGCTGGACCGGGCCGCCAAGGACAAGCCGAGGTTCTACCGTGAGGGCTGCTCGGGCGACTTCGACGACGCCGAGGTCAAGAAGCCCTGCGTCTACGGCGACCCGGCCTCGCCCACCACGGTCGTGCTGTTCGGTGACTCGCACGCGGGGCACTGGTTCCCCGCGCTGGAGGCCGCCGCGCTGCAACGGCACTGGAAGCTCGTGGTCGTCACCAAGAGCGCGTGCACCGCGGCGGACGGCATCATCTACCTGGAGCAGCTCAAGCGGGAGTTCACCGAGTGCGGCCAGTGGCGCCGGGCGGCCTGGCGCTACACCCGCTCGCTGCGCCCGGCGATGATCGTCGTGGCGTCGACGTATCCGAGCAACGACCTGCTCGACGTGACCGGCACCCAGGACGAGGCCTGGGCCGCGGCCTGGCAGCGGTCGATCAGGCGGCTCTCCGCGCCGGGCACCAAGGTGTTCTTCATCGCCGACACTCCGTGGCAGGCGGGTTCCGCACCGGACTGTCTCTCCGCCCACCCGGACGAGCCGTCGGCCTGTGTCCGTGACCGCGAGGCCGCCGTCAACCTGCCCGGGCGCCGCAAGCTCGTCGAAGACGCGGCGCGGGCCGGGGGCGCGAGCATCATCGACCCGGCTCCGTGGTTCTGCACCGCGACCTGGTGCCCCTCGGTCATCGGCAACATCCTGGTCTACCGGGATCAGCACCACATCACGACCGCGTACAGCCGGTTGCTGGCACCGCTGCTGGCGGCGCGCCTGTCCTGACCGCACGCTCGCGAAAGGCCCGGCGGAGCCCCGCCGGGCCTTTCGTACTCCCGTACCGCAACCGGCCGGCAAGCCGCCCGCAACCCGGCTGCGGCAGGCACCCCGGCCGCAACTGAGCACTCACACCAAGGCACCTGAACAAGCATCAGCGAACCCCGCGGGTCTCCCGAAGGGAATGGCGTACCTGGCGAACAAGACGTCCAGGCGGTGTTCCCCGAAAGGTTGACCCGTGCAGAAGACCCTGGTCCGTCGCCTCGCCATCCTCGCGATGATCCCCGCCGCCCTGCTGGGCATGGTCGCGATCGCCGCCCCGGCGCAGGCCGCCACCGTCTCCTTCACCACGCTGCAGACGCAGGTCGTGAGCCTGTCCAACAAGGAGCGGGTCAAGGCCGGCTGCGCGGGCCTGCGGGTCAACGCCGAGCTGCTCTGGGCCGCCCGCGGCCACAGCAAGTACATGGCGACGACCGGCAAGTTCAGCCACACCGGCGCCGCCCGGTCCACGTTCATCGCCCGCGCCAAGGCCGCCGGCTACACCGCCGCCCGCAGCGAGAACATCGCCTGGGGTTACCGCAGCGCCGCCGAGGTCGTCAACGCGTGGATGAAGAGCCCGGGCCACCGCCGCAACCTGCTCGACTGTGGCGCCAAGACGTTCGCCGTCGGCGTTGTCTACTCCGCCAACGGCACCCCGTACTACACCCAGGACTTCGGCAGCCGCTGACCGCGGCACCGCCCCGGACACCGTCTCACCCTCCCCCGGACCGGCCGGCATGCCCCCGCATGCCGGCCGGTCATCTTTCGTGCTCCGGCTCAGACCGTGACGGCCGCACCGGTACGCGAGTACGCCAGCACCGCGTGCCGTCCGAGCAGCCCCTGCTCCTCGGTCAGCCCCGGCACCTCCTCGGTCCACCGGCGTACGGCGTCCCGCTCGTCCGGCCGGTTGGCGTCGTCCAGCACCACCGTGGCCGTACCGGCGAGCCGCTTGGCGAGCACGGACAGCGCCGGGTAGCGCGCGTCCGGGCCGGTCGCCTCGGGCGGGCCGTCGACGAGCAGCAGGTCGATGCCGGTGAGGTCGGTCAGCTTGTCGACGTCGTACCACTGATAGGTCTTGCCGTTGGCGGTGAGGTCGCGCAGCGGAGCGTGCCGGACGGAAGCGACCGCGTTGAGGCCGTGTGCCCCGAGCATCGCGCGGGTCTGCCGCGCGTAGCCGGCGTCGTGGTCGAGGGAGACGAGCCGGCCGCCGTGCTGTTCGAGCGCGTAGCCGAGCCACACCGACGAGGTGCCGCTGCCCAGCTCCACCACCAGCCGGGGCTGCCGCAGCCGCACCAGGTGCAGCAGGTCGAGCAGGTCGGTCGGGTTCAGCGCGAAGTCACCCGAGGACGGCATCGGCGCGCGCGGGGTGAACTGCTGGAAGAGCTGGACCAGCGCCTCGATCTCCCGGCTCTGCGCACGCAGCAGCAGGTCCGTGCCGTGCCCGCTCTGCCGCAGCCCACGGGTGACGGTCCGGGTCAGTTCCTGGTGCCGGTCGCCGGCGGTGAGCCGTTCCTTCTCCACCGTCGCGACGACCCGCCGCTGCAGCTGCTCCACGACCGTGCGGATCTCCCGGTGCGCGTTCTGGTGGGCCCGGTAGACCCCGCCGATCCAGCGGGACAGGTGCAGGATCCCGAGCAGCACCGCCAGCAGCAGGGTGGCCACGAACGACAGTGCGAGGCCCTGGTTTCCCGACGCCGCCGACCACCAGACTCCGGCGCACAGCGCCAGGATCGCCATGAGGACCACTGCCTGGGGGCGCGTCACGCTGCGCAGCCGCACCGCCAGCCGACCGCCGAACCGGACCAGGCTGCTCATGTCAAGGACCTCCAGAGTCGTGCGCGCCGGGCCGGCGCGGGTCACCGTTCGCCTAACGCCCGCGGCGACGCCGTCGTTACGGTCGCGCGAGCAACGCGCCGCGCTGGGCCGGGGCGACCGGATGCGATGCGGTGACGATCCCCGCGATGCGGTCGACGAAGAGCTGGGCGTGGTGCGCCTTGGCCACGACGGCGCGGGCGCGGCGGCTCTGCTCGGCGTAGAGCTCGCGGTCCGCGTGGTACCGCTTGATCGTCGCCTCGGCCTCGCCGGAGTCGCAGTAGACGGCCGCGTCGCCGAAGACGGCCGCGTGCCGCTCGGGCATCACCACGACGCAGCCCACGGCCGCCGCCTCCAGCGCCGGCCGGGAGAACGTCTCGATCCGGTCGGCGCTGGGGAAGTGCAGGTAGAAGTCGAGCTGGTGGACGAAGGTCCGCAGGTCGCAATCCGCCGCGTCGTAGACGAGCCGGCTACGCGGGCCGCCGGGGTGATATCCGGTACGCGGCCAGTCGGGCAGCCGCAACCGCACGTCCCAGTCGCCGACCTCGTCGTACACGGTCAACGCCGCCCGCACGTCCCCCGGCCAGACCGCCTCGTCGCTGAGGTCGGTGCCGACCACGGCCGGCCACTGACCGGCGCCGTCCCGGGCGGCCGACCAGCGCTCGCCGTCGACGACCACGGGCAGGTCGTACGGCGTCAGCTCGACGGCCTCGGTCCGCAGCACGGCCCGCACCTGCGGATCCTGCGGGCACCAGAGCGGCTCGGTGCCGAACATCCGCAGCGCGGCCCGGGAGCAGTCGGCGGCCACGTACCGACGGTCGGCCTCGTCCTGCCGCCCCGGCGTCTCGTCGGCGACGATCAGCACCTGGCGGCCCCGCAGCAGGCACGGGTCGCCGGGCGGAAACTGCAGCACCGCGGCGTGCCGCACGATGACCAGCTCGGCGCGGTTCTCGTCACCCGGCAGCAGCTGGTCCACCCGGCCGTCGTTGACGAGCCGCTGCAGCGCCGCGCAGAGCGGCCAGCGGCGCCGGGCCGGCGGGCGCAGCGACTCGACCTGCAGCACGGCGACCCGCAGCCCACGGGCGATCAGCGCCCGGATCTCCTGCAGCGCCGAGTGCTGCACCCCCTGCAGGAAGCGCCAGTCGGCGACCATCACGACGTCGTAGTCCGGCCGCCCGGCCGCCTCGCCGCCGGCCAGCCGCAGGTGGTCGGGGGCGGCGAACGGCCGGCGGCCGCCGTCGCGCGGGCGCAGCGGATCGGCGCCCCGGGCGGCGATCCGCGAGTGCCATTGCTGGTACGCCGACATGTACGCGGTCCGGGCCGGGTGCATCCAGTACGGGCGGATCTCCGCACGCGACAGCGAGCCCAGCGCCAGCCGGATCAGCGCGAGCGGAGGCGCGTCGAGATGCCGCACCGCGTGCTCGCCGAAGACCGCCCGCATCCGTCCGATGTACTCGGAGTCGGCGGCCTTGCGGACCGGGTCGAAGTAGCCCAGCCGACCCATCACCTGGGCCCGGCGGAACAGCAGCGACGACGGGTTGAACCTGCTGTGGCGCACCCCGGGCCGGGTGACCAGCAGCTCCTCGGAGACCCCGAGGCCGTCGGAGGTCGTGGCGACCAGGCGGCGGTTGTCCAGCAACGGCCGCACCTGCAGCTCGAGCCGGCGCGGGTGGGACCAGTCGTCGGAGTCCTGGAAGGCCACGAACTCGCCCTCGGCGGCGTCCAGGCCGGCGTTGCGGGCCTCGTAGGTGCCCCGGTTGACCGGCTGCCGGACCAGCCGGATCCGGCCGCCCAGCGCCACCGCCCGGGCCAGCACGGCGTCGTACTCCGGCGGCGACGCGTCGTCCACGATGATCACCTCGACGTTGCGCCACGACTGGTCGAGGATCGAGCGCACGGCCGTGATCAGGCCCTCGTCGGGGTGGAAGGCGGTGACGATGACCGAGATCCGCTGCGGCTCGTCGACGCCCGCGACCGCGGTGGCGACGGTGAGCCGGTCGAACGGCGGCACCCCCGCCTTGTGTTCCAGCGCGAGCGGCGGCTCGGGCAGCAGCTTGCGGAACGCGGTCAGCCAGCCGATCACCGGGCCGTCCGCGGCGAACGGGTTGGCCAGATCAAGCTCCAGATCGGCGCGCACGCTGTCGCTGACCTGCCGGTAGGCCCGCAGCAGCGGCCGCGCCCGCGCCGCGTCCTGCCAGGCCAGGGCGAGCTGAACGTGCAGGCCCTGGTGCGCGGCGGGCAGCGCGTCGGCGCCGAGCGCGGTGCGGATCAGCTCGTACAGGGCCAGCGCGTCGGTCCGGTCCTCGGGCAGCATGTCCTGCTGGGCGAGGGTCTGCGCGAGTCCGGCGAGGACGGCCGGCTGGACGGCACGCCGCCGCCGCTTGAGCCAGCGGGTGTCCCCGGCCCGGGCCGCGGCGAGCAGGTCGGCGTAGGACGCGCCGGACTCGCCCAGCCCGGAGCGGGCGAGCAGCGGGCGCGCGTCGAGCGAACGGATCCGGATCGCGGTCGGCGGCACGGCCATCCGGACGTGGTAGCGGGCGATTCTCAGATAGTCGTCGAGCAGACCGGGTGGCTCCCCCATGCGGCAACAGACCTCTTCACGTACGCCCTCAGTGTCGCTAGGCGCAACGTCGGCGACCCGATCGAGGTGACGGGTCAGACCGCCGCGAGTACGGCCGCTTCGACCCGTTCCCGCTCGGCCGCCTCCGCCCAGGGCCCGACCAGGTAGAACGCGTCCACCACGTCGCTGCCCAGGGTGGAGATGCGGGCCGCGCGCACCTCGGCGCCGGCCTCGTCGAGGGCGCTGGCCACCCGGAAGAGCAGGCCGGCCGAGTCCGCAGCCCGCAACTCCAGCACCACCGCGTCGGTGGCCGCCTCGCGGTGCCAGACCACCCGCGGGGCCGCGCCGCCGCGGGCCGACATCGCCCGGGCCCGCAGCCGCTGGGTCACCGAGACGTCCCCGGCGGCGACCCGGCGCAGGTCGGCGGCGAGCGCCACCGGATCCGCCGGGGAGCCGTACCGCGGCTGGGTGCGGAACTCGACGATCGCCCGGCCGTCCACCGTGCTGGCGTCGGCGGCGATGACGTCGAGGCGGTGCATGGCCAGGCACGCGGCCACCGAGCCGAGCAGCCCCCGGCGGTCGGCCACGGCCACCGCGACCAGGTCCCCGTCCAGATGTACGGCGGGCAGGTCGCCCAGGAGCAGCTCCGGGTCGGGCTCGGGCGGGCCGGGCAGCGCGCCGGTGTCCAGCGCGGTGTGCACCCGGCGGACGAGCTCGGCGATCAGCCGGCCCTTCCAGTCCGACCAGGCGGCCGGCCCGGTGGCGTGCGAATCGGCCCGGGCCAGGGCGTGCAGCAGGTCCAGGGTGGCCGGGTCGCCGACCGCCTCCGCGACGGTGGTGATGGTGACCGGGTCGCTCAGATCCCGGCGGGTGGCGAAGTCGGGCAGCAGCAGATGCAGCCGGACCAGCTTCGCCACGGTGGCGACCGCCGCGGGCGGCAGGCCGATCCGGGTGGCGATCTCGGCGGCGATCGGGGCGCCGACCAGGCTGTGGTCGCCGGGCAGGCCCTTGCCGACGTCGTGCAGGAAGGCACCGATCAGCAGCAGGTCGGGGCGGTCCACCTCGCGGGTGTAGGCGCTGGCCTCGTAGGCCGCCTGGACGAGGTGCCGGTCCAGGGTGAAGCGGTGGATCGGGTGGTGCTGCGGGAGGCTGCGCAGCCGGGCCCACTCCGGCAGCCACGCGTCGATCAGGCCGTACCGGTCGCATGCCTCCCAGGTGGGCAGCAGGCCCGGGCCGGAGCCGAGCAGCGAGACCAGCGCGGCGCGGGCCGCGGGCGGCCACGGCGTGGGCAGCGGCGGGCAGAACGCGGCGAGCCATTCGCAGGTGGCGCGGGCGATGGGCAGCCGCACGGTAGCGGCCGCGGCGGCGACCCGCAGCGACAGGCTGGGGTCGGGCACCGGGCCGATGGCCGTCCGGGCGAGCACCAGTTCGCCGTTCTGCTCGACCACGTCGCGGGCCACCGGACGGCGCGCCGACACACCGGCCGGCGCTCCCCGGCGGCGGCCGTTGCGCAGCCGGTCGGCGGCGCGCCAGGCGTCGTCGAGGGCGTGCGCGATGGTGCGGGCGTCGCCGGCCACCCGGCGCAGCAGGGCGTCGCCGTCGTCGACCGTCAGCAACTCGGCGACCGCGGCCCGCTCCTGGGCGACCAGCCGGTCCACCCGGCGGCCGACGGTCAGGTGCAGGGCGTCGCGGGTGTCGAGCAGCCGCAGGTTGGCCGCGCGGACGGCGGGGCGCATCGTGTCGGCGACGCCGGCCCGGCCGATGCCGCGCAGGATGGTGAGATCACGCAGCCCGCCGGCGGCTTCCTTGAGGTCGCCTTCGAGCAGGAAGGACAGCTCGCCGTGCGCGGCCCAGCGGGCCGAGGTGATCTCCTTGAGCTGCGGGAGCAGGCGTACGGCGGTGCGGCGCCACTGGTCCGACGAGGCGGCGATCAGCTCGGCGGAGAGGCCGGCATCGCCGGCGATGTGCCGGGCGTCCAGCAGGCCGAGCGAGACCTTGACGTCGTCGTGGGCGACGGAGAGCGCCTCGGGCAGGGTGCGCACGGAGTGGTCGAGACCCAGCCGCGCGTCCCAGATGGGATACCAGAGCGCGGCGGCGATCCGGTCGATGCCGGCCATGCCGCTGTGCAGCAGCACCAGGTCGAGGTCGCTGTAGGGGGCGCAGTCGCGCCGGCCCAGTCCGCCGACCGCGACGAGGCTGACGCCGGGCAGGTGGCTGGGGAACATCGACGCCAGCCACGCGTCGAGCGCTGCCGCCCGGTTGACCCGGGCGGCAGCGCCGATGTGTGCGCGCAGGGTGTCCGGCGAGCCGCCGGACGGCACCTGGGGTGCCGCCGACGGCTCACTGACCACGTAGCTCACTGGTTGGACAAATCAGAGCGCGTCTAGGCCGCGCTCGCCGGTGCGGACCCGGACGACATCCTCGACGGAGGTCACCCAGACCTTGCCGTCGCCGATCTTGCCGGTCCGCGCCGAGGTGACCACCGCGTCGACGACCTTCTCGACGTCGATCTCGTCGGTCAGCACCTCAACCTTGATCTTGGGAAGGAACTCCACCGTGTACTCGGCACCCCGGTACACCTCGGTGTGGCCCTTCTGCCGTCCGTACCCCTGTACCTCGCTCACGGTCAGGCCCGCCACGCCGAGTGCGTGCAGAGCCTCCTTCACCGCGTCGAGCTGGTACGGCTTGATGACCGCGGTCACCAGCTTCATGCTCAGTCCCTCCATCGCAGCCATCAGGCGAATTTAACCGGCGACCTTAGCGCTGACGGGAGCCTTCCCGTCAGTGCTGCCCGACGGCTTGATACCGGCCATCGCGAACGCGCCGGCCGAGCCCGTGGAGGGCGAGTTGTCGTACGCGCTCTCGGCGTGCTCGGCGACGTCGATCCCGGTGACCTCCGCCTCCTCGCTGACGCGCAGGCCCTTGGCGGCCTTGATCACGAAAGCGATGATCGCCGCGATCACCAGGGAGTAGACGGTGACGGCCGCGCTGCCGACGAACTGCCGGCCGAGCTGGGCCAGGCCGCCGCCGTAGAACAGGCCCTCGCTGGCGCCCAGGCCCGGGTCGCCGTTGATGGCGGAGTTGACCTGCGCGGTGGCGAAGAAGCCGATCGCCAGCGAGCCGATCCAACCGCCGACGAAGTGCACGCCGACCACGTCGAGCGAGTCGTCGTAGCCCAGCTTGTACTTCAGGCTCACGGCCAGGGCGCAGACCGCGCCGGCGATGAGGCCGACGACGACCGCGGGCAGCGGGGCGATGAAGCCACAGGCCGGGGTGATGGCGACCAGGCCGGCGACCGCGCCGGACGAGGCACCGACCAGGGTCGGCTTGCCGTCCCGGATCCACTCGACGATGATCCAGCCGAGCACGGCCGCACCCGTCGCCACCTGGGTGTTGACGAACGCGAAGACGGTGGTGCCGTCGACGGTCAGCTCGGAGCCGGCGTTGAAACCGAACCAGCCGAACCACAGCAGGCCGGCGCCGAGGGCGACGAACGGCACGTTGTGCGGCTTGAAGCTCTCCCGCGGCCAGCCGGCGCGCTTGCCGAGCACCAGGATCAGGCCGAGCGCGGCGGCACCGGCGTTGATGTGCACCGCCGTACCACCGGCGAAGTCGAGCGCGTGCAGCTTGCCACCGATCCAGCCGCCGCCCCACACCCAGTGCGCGACCGGGACGTAGACCAGGGTGAACCAGGCGAACGCGAAGAGCAGCCAGCCGCCGAACTTCATGCGGTCCGAGACAGCGCCGCTGATCAGGGCGACGGTGATGATGGCGAACATCATCTGGAAGACCATGATCGCGTACGTGGGGATGCCCGTGCCCGCGCCGAGGAAGAGCCACTCCTCGGTGATGGTCGCGGTGCCGGTACCGAAGTACTGGCTGAAGCTGCCGATCACGTTGTTGAGGCCGGCGTTGCCGTTGGTGCCGAACGCCAGGGTGAAGCCGTAGATGACCCACAACACGGAGATGAGCCCCATACAGGAGAAGCTCATCATCATCATGTTCAGTACGCCTTTGGACCGGTTGAGGCCACCGTAGAACAGCGCCAGGCCCGGAGTCATAAGCAGAACGAGCGCAGACGACAGGAGCAACCAGGCGGTATTGCCGGTGTTGATCTCCACGCTGCCTCCTCTCGGATAAAGGTGTCCTCCCACACGGCCCACCAGGCAGCGTCGCCATGTTGGCCGGTTCGGGCGGAAGCCTCCCGCCCCGCTGTTTCGCGCATGGTCTACGCACGATTTCCGACGCGTGACGGGTTGTTTCGTACGTGTGAAGAAACTCTCACACCGCCCCGGACGAAATCCCGTGAACTGGGGCAATGGACCCAAGCGGACGCGCGGCGAGAGTCATCGCGGGGTCAGCGGCGTGTCACCGCAGCGCGTACTCCAGGGTGTGCCGCTCGTAGTCGAGCAGCCGCAGATCACGCATCGGACGACGCAAATGGCCCTTATGCACGATTCGCACGAAGGCCGGGTCGCCGGCCGCGGCCATCCGCCGGATGCCCTCCACGTGGTCCACGATGCGCTTGCGGATCGTGCGGATCAGCCGGTGCCGGTCGCGCGGGATCAGCCCGTAGGCGTCGGCGAACAACCGCAGCCGGCGCGGCCTGTTCGGCCGCTTCCAGCCCAGCGTGTAGGAATCCCGGTCGCTGAACAGCGGCACCCAGGTCCAGGCCGCGTACGCCACGTCGTAGATGCGGGCGCCGGGCGAGGCCAGGTCGAAATCGATCAGCGCGAGGGTGCCGTCCGGGCGCCAGACCACGTTGTGCGGGGCGGCGTCGTGGTGGCAGATCACCTCGGTGTCCGGCGGCGGCGGGCCGAACGAGCGCCAGACCGCGCCCGGCGGGGGCTGGAAGCCATACTGCGCGTCGTGGAACATGCGCAGCATCGTGGCGACCGTGACCAGCGCCTCCTCGGTCGTCCAGTGCGGGGCGAGCGGATATTCGCCGCACTCGCCGTCGAGATATGACAGCACCTCGCGGCCGCGGTCGTCCATGCCCAGGGCGTGCGGCGAGCCGGTGAAGCCGACCCGCTGCAGGTGGTTGAGCAGCGAGTGCACGGCCGGGGTCCACGGGCCGGCGTTGCGGCGGACCGTGTCGCCGACCTTCGAGACCGTGCTGACGTTGCCGCCGTGGAGCGGGATCTCGCGAAGGTCGCGTTCCTGCGTCACCCACGACCTCCCCTAGAAGTGCCCCTCGGTGCGGGCCTGCCGCCCCCGAGCCTACGCGTCGGTGCCAAGCAGGGCCTCGACGAAGGCAGCGGGCTCGAACGGCGCCAGGTCGTCCGGGCCCTCGCCCAGACCGACCAGTTTCACGGGAATGCCCAGCTTGTTCTGCACGGCGATGACGATGCCGCCCTTGGCGGTGCCGTCCAGCTTGGTCAGCACGACGCCCGTGACGTCCACCACTTCGGTGAAGACCCGGGCCTGCTCCAGGCCGTTCTGGCCGGTGGTGGCGTCCAGGATGAGCAGCGTCTCGTCGACCGGGCCGTGCTTCTCCACGACCCGCTTGACCTTGCCCAGCTCGTCCATGAGGCCGACCTTGTTCTGCAGCCGGCCGGCGGTGTCGATCAGCACCGTGTCGATCCCGATGTCGATGCCGCGCTTGACGGCGTCGAACGCCACGCTGGCCGGGTCGCCACCCTCGGGGCCGCGGACCGTCTCGGCGCCGACCCGCTCACCCCAGGTGGCGAGCTGCTCGGCCGCCGCGGCCCGGAACGTGTCCGCCGCCCCGAGCAGCACCGTGCGGCCGTCCGCGATCAGCACCCGGGCGACCTTTCCGCAGGTCGTGGTCTTGCCTGCGCCGTTGACCCCGACCACCAGCACGACCGCGGGCCGGCCGTCGTGCGGCGCGGTGCGCAGGCTGCGGTCCAGCTCCGGCTCCAGCGCGGCGGTGAGCTCCTCGGCGAGCTGCTGCCGCACCTCGGCCACCGTCCGGGTGCCCAGCACCCGGACCCGCTCGCGCAGCCGCTCGACCAGCGCCTGGGTGGCCTCCACGCCGACGTCGGCGGAGATCAGGCTGTCCTCGATCTCCTCCCACGCGTCCTCGTCGAGGTGATCCCGGGAGAGCACGCTGAGCAGCCCCTTGCCGAGGACGCTCTGCGAGCGGCTGAGCCGGGCCCGCAGCCGCACCAGGCGGCCCGCGGTGGGCTCGGGCTTCTCGATCGTGGGCGGCGCCTGGACCAGCGGCGGCAGCTCCTCCGGCAGCGACGGGAGGGCGGGCTCCTCGACCGGCGCGGCCGGGGGACGCTCGATGGTGGTGGTGGCGGACCCGCCGGCCGGCGGCAGCTCGCGCCGGCGGCGCCGGGGCACGACCAGACCGATGGCCCCGACCACCAGCACGGCCAGCAGGATCAGGGAGGCGACCACGTATTCCATGACGAAATCCTGACAGACGCGCCACGGGCGCGTGGTGCCACCCGCCCTCTCCCGCCGAGCGCTGGCGGAAACATGGATCGCTGGGGAGGATGTCTGCATGCCCCGCCACCCGGTAGACCGTTGACCGCCCATCTGCTGATCGGTCCCGTGCTCCGCCGCGTCGTGGGCGACCGGGCGACGATCTGGGTCGAGACCACCGCGCCGGCCGAGGTGCGGGTCGAGGTCACCGGCGGCGGCGCCGGCTCCGCGCAGACCTTCTCGGCGTACGGGCACCACTACGCCATCGTGATCGTGGCGGGCCTGCTCCCGGGCACCGCGAACGAGTATGAGGTGTGGCTCGACGACCGGCGGGTGTGGCCGCAGGCGGACTCGCCGTACCCGCCGAGCGTGATCGCCACCCGCGAGGCCGAGGACGCCGGACAGCCGGTGAGCATGATCTTCGGCTCCTGCCGCGAGGCGACCCCGCACGCCACCGGGCGCAAGCTGCCGCCGGACGCGCTGGACGCGTACTCCCGGCGGTTGATGACCGACCCCCGCTCGCCGGAGCTGCGCCCCGACCTGATCGTGCTGCTCGGCGACCAGGTCTACGCCGACAACACCTCGGCGAAGGTCCGGCGCTTCCTGCGCCGGCGCCGGGCGGCCGGGCACCACGGGCCGGTGGACGAGGTGGTCTCGTTCGACGAATACACCAAGCTCTACCTGGAGTCCTGGCGCGATCCCGAGGTGCGCTGGCTGATGGCCACCGTGCCGAGTGTGATGATCTTCGACGACCACGAGATCATCGACGACTGGAACACCTCGGCGGACTGGCGCCGGGACGTGTCGTCCCAGCCCTGGTGGTCCGAGCGGATCGCCAGCGGCCTGGCCTCCTACTGGGTCTACCAGCACCTGGGCAACATGAGCCCGGATCAGCTCACCGCCGACCCGCTGCTCGCCAAGATCACCTCGGTCGAGGACGCCACGGCGCTGCTGCACGACTTCGGCATCTCGGTCGATTCGCCGTCCTCGGCGGAGAACACCGACCGGCCGTACCAGTGGAGCTTCGCGCTCGACGTCGGCCGGACCAGGCTGGTCATGCTCGACAACCGCTGCAACCGGGTGCTCACCCCGCGCGGCCGGGAGATCCTGCCCGCGGCCGAGTGGGGCTGGTTCGTCGACCAGGCGCACGGCGACTACGACCACCTGGTGATCGGCTCGTCCCTGCCCTGGCTGATGCCCCCGGCCATCCACCACCTCGAGGCCTGGAACGAGCGGCTCGCCGACTCGCCCGGCGCCCGGCGCGCGGCCCTCGCCGAACGGATCCGCCGGGCCTTCGACCTGGAGCACTGGGCCGCGTTCACCCGCTCCTTCGACGCCCTGACCGAGCTGTTCCGGCGTCTCGGCGAGGGCGGCCCGGAGGCGCCCGGCCACCGCGTCGGCGCCGGCGGGGCGTACGCGGGGCCGGCCTCGATCAGCGTGCTCTCCGGCGACGTGCACCACTCGTACGTCGCCCGCGCCGACCTGGGTCCCGCCGTGCTGACGCCGGTGCACCAGCTCACCTGCTCCCCGATCCACAACCAGGTGCCGATGTTCATGCGACCGCTGATGCGCCTCAGCTGGTCCCGGCTGGCGGCGAAGGCCGTGCGCGGGGTGGCTCGCAGCGCCGGGGTGCGGCGGCCGGCGCTGCGCTGGAAGCGGCTGGCGGGGCCGTATTTCGGCAACGCGGTGAGCACCCTGCGGCACACGGGGACACGGGCGGACGTCCGGGTCGAGGGAACGACACGGGACGGCGCGCTCTTCGCCGTCGCGGACGTTCACCTGCGAGACGCCTGACCAGCTCGAACATTGATCGATTAGGTTCCTTCGTCACGGCGTTGTATTGTCTCTACAACACGACGGCATGACCTTTCCCGGGAGGGTGATGTCCTTTCGTGGGTCCAGTCAGTATGATCCGAGTATGACAAGGCGGATTACCGTGAGTCTTCCCGACGATGTAGCCGAGTATCTCGACAAACATCCAAACAGTTCAGCCATCGTGACGGAGGCGGTCCGTGCCCGCATGCAGCGCGGCGCGACCACCCGGGCGATGCTCGAAGCCGCCGGCTTCGCCATCACCGACGAAGGCGTCGCCGCCTGGCGCGGCAAGCTCAAGCCGTTCACCGACGAGCAGCGCGCCGAGGCCAAGCGCTTCCAGGCGGCCCTCGAGGCCGGTCGTCTGCCGGAGCCCCGATGATGGCCCCGGCGGAGGGCACCCGCGAGATCCGCGTGGTGCTGGACCGCTCAGCGCTGGAGTCGTACACCAAGGGGCACGTCCACGTCGGTGAGGTGATCACCGAGGTGGCCGACGACGCGAACGTCGGCATCCCCGCCACGGTGTTGATGGAAGCCCAGGCCAGGGCCCTGGGCGACGAGCGCGCCAGGGCGCTGCTCCAGCTCCTCGCCGCCGCCGAGGGCGTCGTCGTGCTCGCACTGGGCGCGGCCGAGGCCGCCCGAGCGGCCGGCACAGTCCCCCTGGTCGACGGCGACCTGCCGCTGGCCCACGGGGTCTGGGCCGCCAACGCGAACGCGGCCTTCTACCTCACCACGGATCCAGACCAGGTGAAATCCGTCATCCCCGACGCCCACGTGATCCGGGTGCCCACCGAGGACGCATGATCCGCTGAGGAAAGTGTCGTAGGGGTGGTCCAGGATGTCCTCGTGACTTCCTGGACCGCGCCTGCGGCGCATCGCGTCAGCGAGCCCTTCACCGGCGACGAGCGGGCCATGCTCGAGGGCTGGCTGGATTTCCACCGGCAGACCCTGGTGGCCAAGTGCGCCGGCCTGACCGCCGAGCAGCTCAAGCTCCGCTCGGCCGAGCCGTCGAGCCTGTCCCTGCTGGGCCTGCTGCGGCACATGACCGAGGTGGAGCGCGCCTGGTTCCGCATCCGGGCCGCCGGCGAGGAGCTGTCCTACCGCTACTGCTCCGACACTAACGAGGACGGCGACTTCGACGACGTGGCCGAGGCGGACGCGGCGGCCGACCACGCCGCCTTTCTCGCCGAGATCGAGGCCGCCCGGGCCGCGGTCGCCGGGGTCTCGCTGGAGCACGAGTTTCCCACCGAGCGGCGCCCGGCGATCAGCGTCCGCTGGGTCTATCTGCACATGATCGAGGAATACGCCCGACACAACGGCCACGCCGATCTGCTGCGCGAGCGCATCGACGGCGCCACCGGCGACTGACCCCGCTCAGTCGCTCCGGGGCAGGGCCGAGACGCCCTGGTCGTCCAGCGAGAAGGTCGTGTCGGGCGGGTCGTCGCCGGATTTCACGGCGATCAGCCCGGTCCCCTCGAGCGGGTGCGACTGCAGAACGGTGTCCCGGTTACGCACCGCGTAGGTCGTGCGGCCCTCGTCATCCGTGCCGGACGGCTCGAAGGTGAAGAGTTGCGCCGGCTCATCGGCGTTACAGGCCGCGGTGACGATGGTGAGCGGCTTCGCGCCGTCGACGCGCACCTGTAGGCACAACGGCTCGCCGCCGGCGCGCAGGGTGCCGGTCTTGATGAGGCGTTCCGGCGTGCCCCGGCCCTTGGGCACGGGCACGAAGAGGGCCTCGTCGGCGTAGTTGTCGGTCACCTGGATTCGGCCGCTGGTGGTGACCGCCAACACCGAGTAGGGCAGTTCGCCGTCGTCGAGCCGGGGCAGGAAGAAGACCTGCCGCTTGCCGTCCAGCGCGCCGGCCGGTGGGGGCGCGCCGCCGAAGCCCGACGTCGCGCTCGCCGCCGCGGAAGGAACCGCGGAGGGCGCCGCCGGGCCGGAGACAGCGGTGTCACCGTCGCCGGAACAGCCCTGCAGGGCGAGCAGGCAGACCGCCGCCCCGAGCAGAGTCTTGACCATCGACATCCTCTCAGCCGGCGGCCAGCCTACGTCGCCGCGCCGCGCGGGGCCGGGCGAGCGGCGGTCAGGCCGGCAGGGCGAGGGCCTTGCGCAGGTAGGGGAGATTCTCCGGGCCGCTCCACCGCAGGGAGGGCAGCTTCGCCGCGCGGGCACCGCGGACCGAGCGGTCATCGTCGTCCACGAAGAGCACCCACGGCGCTTCGACGTTCAGGGCCGCGCAGGCGCGCTCGAAGAACTCCGGGGCCGGCTTGTGCACCTTCAGCTCGTACGAGCTGACCACCGCGTCGAACTCGCCGGTCAGGCCGAGCTGGTCCAGGTCGCCGCGGAGCAGGTCGGTCGCGTTCGTCGCCAGGCCCACCGGGCGGCCCGCCGCGCGAACCTCGCGGACGAAGGCCAGCACCTCGGGGTCGACCTCGCCGCGGTACTGCCGCCATTCGGCGATCACCTTCTTCGCCTCTTCCTCCGGCAGCGGCAGGCGGGTCGCGACGAGGTGCATCCACTCGGCGTCGGTGATCTCGCCGGCCACCGCGGGACGCAGCAGCTCCCAGGACATCGCCGTGCTGAGCAGGGTGCCCGGCTCCAGCCTGGACGAATTCTCCACCGCCGCCGGCACCGTGGGGTCCCAGCGGCGCAACACGCCGTCCAGGTCGATGAGCATGGCCTGGGCCGGTTGGCGGAGCATGGGGGTCTATTCCTCCGGTTCTCGGTTCAGCCGCTGGCTGATGACCTGGGTGACGCCGGCACGCATGGTGACGCCGTAGAGGGCGTCGGCGACCTCCATCGTGCGCTTCTGGTGCGTGATGATGAGCAGCTGGCTCTTCTCCCGCAGCTGCTGGAAGAGCGTAATCAACCGGCCCAGGTTGACGTCGTCCAGGGCGGCCTCGACCTCGTCCATGATGTAGAACGGGCTGGGCCGGGCCCGGAAGATCGCGACGAGCATGGCGACCGAGGTCAGCGAGCGCTCGCCGCCGGAGAGCAGCGACAGCCGCTTGATCTTCTTGCCCGGCGGCCGGGCCTCGACCTCGACGCCGGTGGTCAGCATGTCCTCGGGGTCGGTGAGCACCAGCCGGCCCTCGCCGCCCGGGAACAGCACCTGGAAGACGCCCTGGAACTCGCGCGCGGTGTCCTCGAAGGCCGAGGTGAAGACCTCGAGGATGCGGTCGTCGACGTCCTTGACCACGGTCAGCAGGTCCTTGCGGGTGGCCTTGAGGTCTTCGAGCTGGTCGGAGAGGAACTTGAAACGCTCCTCCAGCGCGGCGAACTCCTCCAGTGCCAGCGGGTTGACCTTGCCGAGCAGCGCCAGGTCGCGTTCGGCCTTGTTGGCCCGCTTCTCCTGGGTGGGCCGGTGGAACGGCACCGGCTCGGGGAGGTCCTTGCCGTCCTTCTCCGCCTGCGCCGACTCGGCCTGAGTGGGCGGGACGAGCTGGTCGGGGCCGTACTCGGCGACCAGGGTGTCGACGTCCAGGGAGAAGTCCTCGGCCGCCTTGGCTTCGAGCTGCTCGATGCGCAGTCGCTGCTCGGCGCGGGCCACCTCGTCGCGGTGCACCTCGTTGGTGAGCCGCTCCAGCTCGGCGACCAGGCGTTTCGCGCTGGCGCGCACCTCCTGCAGCTCGGCCTCGCGGGCCGTCCGGGCCCGGGCCAGCTCGTCGCGCGCCTCGACGGCGGTGGCCAGCGAGACCGCGACCCGGGTCATCGCGCCGGCGGCGCCCAGCGCGACGGCCTTGGCGATCTCCGCGCCGCGGGCGCGGGCGGCCCGGCGGGCGGCCGCGCGCTCGCGGGCCTGGCGTTCCTGGGTGGCCTGGCGCATCAGCGAGTCGGCCCGGCCGGCGATGGAGGAGACCCGCTCCTCGGCGGTCCGGACGGCGAGCCGGACCTCCATCTCGTTCTGCCGGGCCTGCGGCACCAGGGCGGAGAGGGTGTCGCGATCCTCGGTGGACGGTTCCTCGTCGATGGGGGTGGCCTCGGCGAGCCGCAGCCGCTCCTCCAGCTCGGTGAGCCCGGCCAGGTCCCGGTCGCGGTTGGCCTCGGCCTTCTGCCGGGAGGCGCCCAGCCGCTCCGACTCGGCCTTGGCGCCCCGGGCGGCGGCACCGAGCTCGGCGAGCCGGCGGGCGGCGGCGTTGCGCTCGCCCTCGGCGGCCCGCTTGGCGGCGGCCGCGACGCTCACCGCCTCCTTGAGCTCGGCGACCTCGGCGCGGGCGTCGGCGAGCTGGCCCTTCAGCACGCCGATGGACTCCTCGGCGGTCTCCCGGTTGGCGCGGGCCTCGTCGACCGCGGCCTGGACCTCGATATAGCTGGTGGCCTTGCCGGAACCGCCGGCGGCGGCGTGGGCGCCCAGCACGTCGCCGTCGGGCGTGACCGCGCGCAGCTCGGCGTTCTGCGCGACCAGGCGGGTCGCGGCGGCGAGGTCGGGGACCAGCACGACATCGCGCAGCGCCCGGTTGAGCGCGGGGCGGATGGTGTCGGGGCATTCGATGACGTCGGGCGCCCAGATCGCGCCCTCGGGCAGCGCCGGCCGCAGGCTGTCGAGCGAGCCCCGCATGCCCGGCGACGCCGGGCCGGCGACCACGAGCGCGGCCCGGCCGGCGTCCGCGATCTTGAGGCTCCGCATGGCCTCGACGGCCTCGTCGATGCCGGTGAGGGCCACGGCGTCGGCGAGCACGCCCAGCGCCGCCGCGAGCGCGGCCTCGTGGCCGGGGCGCACCGTGAGCATCGAGGCGAGGCTGCCGAGCAGGCCGGGAATCTGGTCGGCCCGGCCGAGCAGCGCGCCGGCGCCGTCCTTGCGGCGCAGGCCGAGGGCGAGCGCCTCCTCGCGGGCCTTCCAGCTCGCGGCGTCCTTCTCGGCGGCGCGCTCGGCGTCGGAGAATTCCTTGACGACGGCGGCCGCGCGGTCGTGCGCGGCGACGGCTTCGGCGTGCCGCTCGTCGAGCTCGGCGTTGTCGCGATCGGCCTCGGTGGACTCCGCGGACACCGCGTCGACCTCGGCCTGGGCGGCCTCGGCGCGCATGAGCGCGTCGTTGTGCGCGACGGCGAGCCGCTCGATCTCCTCGGCGGCGCTTCCGGTACGGGCCCGGGCCGCGTTCACGTTGCCGGTGAGCTTGGCCAGTCCCTCGCGCCGGTCGGCGATCGCCTTCGCGGCTGCCCGCAGCGCGCCCTCGGCCTGCAGCAGTTGCCGTTCCAGTTCCTGGCGGTGCTCGACCGCCTCGGCGAGCCGCATCTGGTCGTCGGTGAGGGCCTCGCGCAGCTCCTCCTCCTGCTCGCGGACCCGCTCGGCCTCGGCGACGAGCTGGTCCGGGTCGCGGCCCGGGCGCTCGTCGTCCGGCGCCGCGGCGAGATGCCGCAGCCGCTCGCTGGCCAGTTGCTCGGTGGAGCGGAAGCGTTCCTGCAGGGCGGAGAGTTTGTACCAGGTGTCCTGGGCGGCGGCGAGCAGCGGCGCGTCCTCGGCGTGCGCGGCCTCCAGCTCGGCGAGCCAGCGCTGGACCTCGCGGTTCTCCTCCTCGACCTGCTGGCGCCGGTCGCGCATCGCCGACTCGTCGGCGATCTCCTTGTCCAGCGTGGTGCGCAGCGTGTGCAGGTCGTCGGCGAGCAGCCGCAGCCGGGCGTCGCGCAGGTCGGCCTGGATGCCGGCGGCGCGGCGGGCGACCTCGGCCTGCTTGCCCAGCGGCTTGAGCTGGCGGCGCAACTCGGCGGTGAGGTCGTTGAGCCGGTTGAGGTTGGTCTGCATCGCGTCGAGCTTGCGGATCGCCTTCTCTTTGCGCTTGCGATGCTTGAGGACGCCGGCCGCCTCCTCGATGAAGGCGCGGCGGTCCTCGGGCTTGGCGTGCAGCATCGCGTCGAGCCGGCCCTGGCCGACGATGATGTGCATCTCCCGGCCGATGCCGGAGTCGCTGAGCAGCTCCTGGATGTCGAGCAGGCGGCAGGAGCTGCCGTTGATCTCGTACTCGCTCTCGCCGGACCGGAACATCCGGCGGGTGATCGAGACCTCGGTGTAGTCGATCGGCAGAGCGTTGTCGCCGTTGTCGATCGTCAGGGTCACCTCAGCGCGGCCGAGCGGGGCCCGCCCGGAGGTGCCCGCGAAGATGACGTCCTCCATCTTGCCGCCGCGCAGCGCCTTGGCGCCCTGCTCACCCAGGACCCACGCGATGGCGTCGACGACGTTGGACTTGCCGGAGCCGTTGGGACCCACCACACAGGTGATGCCCGGCTCCAGCCGCAGCGTCGTAGCGGAGGCGAAGGACTTGAAGCCCTTGACCGTCAGGCTCTTGAGGTGCACGGATCTCCGGGGGTCGGCGGTGTTCTGCTGGTCAGCAGGCTACCCGCAGGTGGACGCCTTGTCCGCGCACGCCGCGCGTCCCGGATCGTGCCTGTCTCTGGCCAATCAGCAGTGTTTGTCTGATTTGGCAAGCGGAGCGGGTCGCAGAAGGAGCAAAAAGACGCGCGCCGCCACTATGGGTGGAGGCGCGCTGTGCGGGGTGCGTCGCGTAGTGCTAGGGGATAAGGGGCGCCGGTTCGCAACGCCCGGGGAAGCTCAGGTCAGCGCCGGCTCGGTAAGCCGCAGAAGATCGTCTGCCTCCGCGGCGGCAGCCGCGAGACGATCATTCTCCGCCCGGAGGCGGGTGATCTCGAACTCCAGAGCCTGCACCCTGGAACGCAGTCGGGTGACCTCGTCGAGCAGCCGCCGGTCGGGCGCCGCACCTACGTGGCCATAGAGGGCCTTCGCCATGACTTTCTCCTTGTGAGACACCGCGTCTCCTTGTGAAGCGCTGCCGGAACAGCCGGCCACACGCGCGCTCAGTGGTTCCGCACACCTCTCATACCCACGGACACGCGTGAGCACAAAATCCTGCACCCGGAACGTGCTGTGGATGCAGATTTACCCATGCCCAGGACTCGACTGGACACAGTTGGGCGCGACTGGCGACACCTCCATGGTGCGCCGATACCCACAGTCCGTCAAGCCGTGGGAACCGCGTTGCACCCGCCTGACCAGTGAATCACGCCACGCCCCGGGTCTTATCCAGGACTTATTTCTTCCTTAGGCGGTTTGCCCGGCCTTTCCGCGGCTGCTTACCGTCACCCGGGTCGAAACCTCTCGATCCTTTGCGGACCGCGGAGGCACGACGTGCAGGGCGAAGCAGACCAGATGCCGACCGGGCGACGCCGTGACCGACGGACGATGCCGTCACCGGTGACCTTCGGCGTCACCGTGACCGCCCTGCTCGCCCTCTTCGGCACCGGCGCGGCACTACTGCCCTCGAGCTTCACCGGCCCGGGCACCGCAGCCGAGCTGCCCGAAGCCGCCGTCGCCGCCCTGGTACCGGGTGCCGGTGGCGGGGCACCCGGCACCGGGGCGGCGCGGCCTTCGACCCCACCGCCGCCGGCCGCGGCACCCGCCACGGCGGCACCGGCGCCCACCAGGACCGCCGCGAAGAAGCCGGCCACCAGGAAGCCCACGCCGAAGAAGACTCCGACCCGCAAGCCCACGACCAGCGCCCCCAAGGTCGGCGCCGGCCTGGCCGCCCAGGAGACCGAGGTCATCCGGCTGGTCAACGTCGAGCGGGGCAAGGCCGGCTGCGGGTCCGTGCGGCTGAACACGAAGCTGCGGACGGCCATCCGGCTGCACGTCCAGGAGCTGGGCACGCACGGCGATCTCTACATCAGCCACGTCAGCGACGACGGCCGGGACTTCGTCGCCCGCGCCAAGGAGCAGGGCTACGACGATCCGGGCGGCGAGAACGTGGCCCGGGGCCAGCGCGACGCCGCGGACGTGATGACCAGCTGGATGAACAGCGACGGCCACCGGGCCAACATCCTGAACTGCGACTTCAAGGCGCTGGGTGCGGGCGCGGTCAAGGGCGTCGACGGCACGATCGTATGGGGCCAACTTTTCGGACGTTCTTGAGCAATTAAGGCGGAAAAACAGACAAATAGTGCGCCAAGCTGTCGCCTAGGCGACAGGATCCCGTTACTTTTCCCCGCTGTGTCGTTGCAGCCATCGTGATATCACCCCCGTCGCGCTCGTGGTGCTGACCGCATGCGCATCTGTCTGCTCACCGGGGGCGGCTACCCGTTCCGCCGGGACGCCCTCGGCGGCTGGTGCCGCACGCTCGTCGACGGCCTCGGCCGATTCACCTTCGACCTGCTGACGGTCACCGACCGCGAGCCGCCCGGCGGGCCGGCGTACGCGCTGCCCGGCCACGTCGCCTCCGCCACCGCCGCCACGCTGAGCCGGGCACCCCGGGAGCGCGAGGGCGGCGACGACAACGCGACCGCCGCCGCCGTCCTGCTGTGCCGCGGACTGCTCAGCGAACCCGATCCCGCGGTGGCGGACGACCTTTTCGCCCAGGGGCTGCTCGGGCTCGCTGTGCTGGCCGAGTCCGCCGCACACCCGCTGCACGCTGTACCGCTGACCGAGGTGTTGCTGGACACGTGGCGGGTCGGCCGGGCGGCCGAGGGTGAGGAGCGGCTGCCGCGGCTCAGCCTGCGCGACGCCCGGACCGCCGCGACGCTGCTGCGGCACGTGGCCCGGGCGCTGTCCGTACCGGTGCCGGGGGTTGACCTGGTGCACTGCGTCGGCGGCACGACGCCGCTGCTCGCCGCCCTGGCGGGTCGCTGGCGGACCGGGATGCCGCTGCTGCTCACCGAGGCGCGGGCACCCGTGGCCCGGCCCCGGGCCGGCGAGGAGCGCCTGTCCCCCGCGGTCCGCACGGTGCTGCGCCGGTTCCGGCGGGCGGTCGCCCGCACCGGGTACGCCGAGGCCGGTCTCATCGCGCCGCTGAGCGCGTACCACCACTCGTGGGCGCTCGGGCACGGCGCCGAGCCCGGCCGGCTGGTGCCGGTGCCGGCGGGCGTGGATCCGGTCGACTTCCCGTCCGCGCCCGAGGCCAGGACCCAGCCGGCCATCGTCTGGGCCGGCAACGGCGGCCCGGACAGCGGCCTGCGCGGCCTGCTGGAGGCGTTCGCGACCGTGGCCACCGCCGTGCCCGGGACCGTCCTGCACCTCGTCGGCGTCACCGCGGCCCACGAGGACCACTGCGCCGAGCAGGTCGAACGCACCGGGCTGGGCCGGGCGATCCGGCTGCACCCGCTGCCCGCCGACCCCCGCGACCGGTACGCCTCCGGCCACCTCGTGGTGCACGTCCCGGGACCGGCCGACCCGCCGTACCGCCTGATCGAGGCCATGATGTCCGGTCGCGCCGTGGTCGGGGTCGACGTGGGCCCGGTCGCCGAGACCCTCGGCGACGCCGGCACGATCGTCGCCGGGAACGACCCGGCGCTCCTCGCCGAGGCCTGCATCAACCTGCTGCGCGCGCCGGCCCGCCGCCGCGCGCTGGGAGACGCGGCCCGGCGCCGCGCGCTGGCCTACTTCACCGCCGACCGGGTCGTCCGGGTCTACGGCGCGCTCTACACCGACCTGGCCGGCCCGCCGCCGGCGCCCTCCTACGAGCTCGCGCTGGCCGTGCCCGCGCCGCGCGACGCCCGGCCGGCCACCGTGCGCTGGCTCGCCGAGGCCGGGGAGGACCGGTGATCGGAGTGGCCGTACCGCCCGCCACCCGGCGCGCACCCGCCCTGAGCCGCACGTTGCTGCTGCGCTGCGCGCTCTATCTCGGACCGCTCAGCGTCGTGATCGCCGCCGCCGGTCTCCTCGGCGGCCTCCCGTGGCAGGTGCCGGCCGGCACGCTGGTGCTCGGCTGGAGCGCCGCCCAGGCTCTCGCCGCGGCCGGCACCGCCGTCGCCCGGCGCGGCGGAGCAGGTGCCGGGGCGCGCCTGGTCGGAATCGGCTTTCTGGGCGCTGCCGGGCTGTGGGTCACGCTCGTGCTGCTCGCCCCGGCCTCGGTCGCCGGGGCCGCGCCGGGGCGGGCCGTCGCTGTCGGCGTGTGCGGGCTGCTGAGCCTGGCCACGGTCACCGCGGCGCTGGTGAACCGCACCGAGGTGGCGGTCGTGCGGTGGAGCCTGCCGTGCTGGCTGCTCGCCGCGATCGCGGTCGCCGGGGCGATCGGTGACACCTGGGCCGCCCGGGTGCCGGTCACGCTGCTGCTGCCCCTCGCCGTCGCCGCCGCGGCCGGCCGCGCCTTCCGGCCCGCGTTCCGGGGCGCTTCCCGGTTCTCTTTCCGGGACGCTTCCCGGTTCTCTTTCCGGGACGCTTCCCGGGGCGGGCCCTGGGCCKCCTCCCGGGCCGACTCCCGGAGCGGGCCCTCGGCCTCCTCCCGGGCCGACTCCCGGAGCGGGCCCTCGGCCTCCTCCCGGGCCGACTCCCGGAGCGGGCCCTCGGCCTCCTCCCGGGCCGACTCCCGGAGCGGGCCCTCGGCCGCCTCCCGAGGCGACTCCCGGGGCGGGATCTGGGCCGCTTTCCGGGGCACTGTGATGTTGAGCACGCGGCGTGCCGATTTGCGGGGAGCGGCCGGGCGGGCGGTGCTCGGGGCTGCTCAGGCGGCCTGCGCCGTGCTGCTGTGGCGGGCCGGGCCGCCGGCGGCGACGTCGCCCGCCGTGCTGCCGTTGCTGGCCGCCGGGCCGGTGCTGGAGGCGCTGATCGGCTGGCACCGCCGGCAGGTCGAGACCAGCCTCGACGTCGCCGAGAGCGACGCGGAACACCGGGTGCACCTCGGCGGCGTAGCCACGGTGACCGTCGCCGCGCTGCTGCCGCCGCTCGCCGCCGGGATCGCTCTCGCGCTGGCCGCGTACCGGCTGCCGGGCGGTGTCGTGGGCGCGCGGGAGCCGGTGCTCGCCGTGGCCGGCGGGATCCTGCTCAGCGGCGTACTCGCCATCACCCTGCTGCTCGCCGCGCACGGCCGGACCGGCACGGCCGCCGTGCTCGCCGCCGCGCCGCCGCTTGCGGCGATCTTGACACCGCTGGTCCCGGCGCTGCCGCCGGATCCGCTCCGCACCGTCGTCGCGCTCCTGGCGGCGACCCACCTCATCGGACTGCTGACCGTCGCATACACCGCCGCAGACCCCCGGAGGACGTCGTGAAGACCTTGTTCCCCCCGTACGCGCAGCCCTCGCCAGGGCTGGTTCCCGACGCCGACACCTGGGTCGTGCAGGAACGGCCGGGCTCGCGCCGCTCGGCGCACCGGCTGCTCGGCCGCGTCGACCTGGACTGGGGCGGGCGCTCGCTGGCCGACGTGCTCGCCGACGTCGACGAGTGGCGCAAGGACGGCGCGGAAGGGCTGTTCCTGGACCGGGCGCCGGCCGGCTCCGGCGGGGTCGGCCCGGTGGCGCTGACCGTCCGGCTCGCCGCGCGGCGCGGGCTGCACCGGGTCGTGCTCAACCCGGGGGTGCCGACCCACCCGCTCTATCGCGACCTGGGCGTACGGATCTGCACCTTCGACGGGCCCTGGTCGGCCTACCAGGGCTGGGCCGGCGACGGGGTGGAGCCCGGCGACGGGCACCTGGTGCACGGCGTTCCCACGCCGCTGCTGACCGCGGCCCGGCGGCTGCTGGGCCGCCGGGGAGCCGGCTTCGGGCTGGCCACCGACGCCAGCCCGTACGTCAGCGCTGCGGCAGGCGGGGGCGCGGCTGGCACCGCGGACAGCTGTAGGACGAGCGGTTCATGAACTGCTCGCGGCGCATGATCGTGCCGCACCGGTGGCAGGGCTGCCCCTCCCGCCCGTACGCGTTCAGCGACCGGTCGAAGTAGCCGCTCTCGCCGTTGACGTTCACGTAGAGCGCGTCGAAGGTGGTGCCGCCCGCGACGATCGCCTCGCCGAGCACGTCCCGGACGTGGGCGAGCAGCCGGCGCACCGCGGGCCGGGTGAGCGCGTCGGTGGGTCGCACACCGTGCAGCTGGGCCCGCCACAGCGCCTCGTCGGCATAGATGTTGCCGATGCCGGAGATCAGCGTCTGGTCCAGCAGCGCCCGTTTGATCTCCGTGTGCTTGGCACGCAGCCGGGCGACGAACAGCTCATCGTCGAAGAGCGGGTCGATCGGGTCGCGGGCGATGTGCGCGATCTCGTCCGGCAGCTCGGCACCGCCCTCGGAGACCGACAGCCCGCCGAACGTGCGCTGGTCCACGAAGCGCAGTTGCGGGCCGTCGTCGGCGAAGGTGACCCGGACCCGCAGGTGCACCTCGTCCTCGGCCTCGGCCGGCTGCATCAGCAGCTGCCCGCTCATGCCGAGGTGGGCGATGATCGCGTCGCCGGAGTCGAGGGGGAGCCACAGGTATTTGCCGCGCCGGGCGGCGTCGGTGATCGTCCGTCCCTTGAGGACGGCGGCGAAGTGCACGTCGCCGGGCAGGTGGCGGCGGATCGCCCGGGGGTGGCGCACCTCGACGGTGTCGATGCGCCGACCGGTCACCCACTTGGCCAGCCCCTGGCGGACGGTCTCGACCTCGGGAAGCTCGGGCACGGTGGTCCTTAGAAGTCGGGTCAGATCGTGTAGGGCCAGACGGCGACCAGGTAGGCGCCGTACCAGAGCCCGAACGCCGCCCAGGCCGCGATCGCGAGCACCGCGACCCGGGGGCGGGCGCGGGCCGCGGCGAAGACCGAGGGCAACAGCGTCAAGAGTACGGGGAGCAGCAGCCGCGGTTTGGAGTGGTAAAAACCGGCCTGCCCGTAGGCCAGCACCATCGCGACGAGCCCGTAGACGGCCAACGGCGCCCAGGGCCGGCCGGCCAGCGCGACCCCGGCCGCGGCCAGCGCGGCGAGCAGGATCAGCGCGACACTCATCGGCACCCAGCCCTCGCCGACGGTCAGCGTGTCGCCGAGGAAGTCGATCGTGCTGGCGCCGAAGTCGAAGGACGTGCCCCAGCCCGCTGTCTGGATCTTGAACCAGGCGTCGAGGTCGCCGACCCGCCACGCGACCCAGCCGAGGTAGGCCGGCACCCCGGCGAGCGCGACGGCGGCCGCGGTCAGCGGCGGCCACTTGCGGTCGGGGTCGCGGCGGACCGCAATGACCGCCGCCACGGCCAGGGCCACCGCGGCGGCGGCGCCGGTCGGCCGGGTCAGTGCGGCGCCGAGGCCGAGCAGCCCGGCCGCCCACCAGAGCCGGCGATGGGCGGCGACGAACATGCCCGCGACCAGCGCCAGGAAGAGACTCTCCGAGTACGCCATCGACAGCACCACCGACATCGGCGCGCCGCAGCAGATCCCGACCAGCGCCCAGCCGGCCCGGCGGCTGTGCAGCGAGGTGCCGAGCAGGTGCAGGGCGACCGCCGCGCCGATCGAGGCGAGCCAGCTCACCGTGATCGCGGCGGTGCCGGCTTCGAGGCCGAGGGTGGACAGCAACCGGATCAGCATCGGGTACAGCGGGAAGAACGCCAGCTCGTTGCCCTGCAGCGTGCCGTCGCTGCCGAACGTGTAGCCGCTCGGATAGCCCTCGGCGACCTTCAGGAACCAGCCACCGTCCCAGATCAGCAGGTTGCCGCGGAGCCCGGTGGGCTCCGCGGTGGCGTGGTCCAGCCCGACCAACAGCAGCAGCTGGACGATCCGGGTCAGCGCCAGGATGCCGACCGCGATCCCGGCACCACGCCAGCGGCCGGCCTTGTCCCAGAGCCCTTCCGCGCTCGCTACCACCTCCGGGCCGGGCTCCCGCAATGTCACGCTCACCGCTCGGCGGCCTCGGGCAGCTCGGTGTGCCCGCTCCCGGCCACCGCGGGCTTCTCAGCCTCGGACACTTCGGTGTCCCCACCACCGGCCACCGCGGGCTTCCCGGCCTCGGACACTTCGGTGTCCCCACCACCGATCACCGCGGGCTTCTCAGCCTCGGGCAGCTCGGTGTGCCCGCCGCCGGCCACCGCCGGTGGCGGGGTCTGCTCCTCGGTCCGCTCGGTCAGGGTGCGCCAGGCGGCCGCGGCCGCGCGCTGCTCGGCCTGCTTCTTGCTGCGCCCGTCCGAGCCGCCGTACCGCTCGCCGGCCACCACGACCCAGGCGGTGAAGGTCTTCGCGTGGTCCGGGCCGGCGTCGTCGATCACGTAGTCCGGCACGCCCAGGCCCAGCGCCGCGGTCAGCTCCTGCAGGCTCGTCTTCCAGTCCAGCGCGGCGCCGCGCCCCGCGGACTCCGCCATCAGCGGGTCGAACAGCCGGTGGATCACCTCGCCGGCCACGTCCAGGCCGTGTTCCAGGTAGATCGCGCCGAGCAGCGCCTCCAGCGTGTCCGCCAGGATGCTGGCCTTGTCGCGACCGCCGGTGGTCTCCTCGCCCTTGCCGAGCAGCAGGTGCGGGCCGAGACCCAGCGGGCCGAGGGTACGGGCGACGTCGGCGAGCGCGTGCATGTTGACCACGCTGGCCCGCAGCTTGGCGAGCTGGCCCTCGGGCAGGTCGGGGTGGTTGTGGAAGAGCGCCGAGGTGATCACCACGCCCAGCACCGAGTCGCCGAGGAACTCCAGGCGCTCGTTGGTCGGCAGGCCGCCGTTCTCGTACGCGTACGAGCGGTGGGTCAGGGCGCGCCGAAGCAGACCGGGCTCGATGGGGATGCCGAACGCCTCTTCCAATGGCTCGGTCGAGGGCCGCCGACGCTTGTCGTTAATGCTCATGAACCACCTCGGGAGTCTTCGTGCGCTGCGGGGCCCGGTTGCTCCCCCGGAAACTGCATCAGGTCGGTGATGACCGGCACCGCGGCGCGGCGGTGCAGGTCGGCGGCGAGGGCGATGCCGGCGGCGATGTCCGCGCCGGCGGCGGCGCCGTGGCAGACCACGACGGTGCCGCCGACGCCGAGCAGGATGGCCGCGCGGGGCGGCGCGGCGCCGCTGCCCGGGGTCCGGATCACGGCGTACGCCGTCTCCAGCCCCTTGAGCAGCACGTTGCCGGTGAAACCGTCGGTCACCACGACGTCGGCCGTGGCCCCGGTCACCACGTCGCTGCCCTCGACCAGCCCGATGTAGCGGCCGCCGCCCGGCAGGTCGAGCTCCGCGAGCGCGGCGGGGGCGGCGCGGCGCAGGCGATCGCCCTTGCCGCGCTCGGTGCCGATGGTGAGCAGGCCGACGCGGGGCGCGACGAGGCCGTGCACGGCGACGGCGTACGCGGCGCCGAGCCGGGCGTGCGTGGCGAGGGTGTGCTCGTCGGGGTCGACGGACGAGCCGACGTCGAGCAGAACGAGCCGGCCGGAGATCGTGGGCAGCACGGCGGCCAGCGCGGGGCGGCGCACACCGGGCCAGCGGCCGAGCCCGAGCGCGGCGGAGGTGACGGTGGCGCCGGTGCTGCCGGCGGAGACGACCGCGTCGGCGTGGCCCTGAGCGACGGCCAAAACGGCGGTGCGGACGCCGGACTCGACGCGGCTCAGCGCCTGATCCGCTCCCGCGGCGCGGCTGACCGCGCGGTCCGATCGGGAAGGGCGGCTGTCTCCGTGGTCCGGCCGGGAAGGACGGCTGTCCCCGCGGTCCACGCCGGCGGGGTCGCTGTTACCGCGGTCCGGCCGGGAAGAGCGGCTGTCCCCGCGGTCCGGCCGGGAAGAGCGGCTGTCTCCGTGGTCCACGCCGGCGGGGTCGCTGTTACCGCGGTCCGGCCGGGCGGCGTTGTGCTCGGCGGGGCCGGTGGGGCCGGCCGGGGCCGTGATTGTGCTCACCCGGTGGCGTTCGGCCGGGTCGAGGGCGTGCAGAAGCGCGTCGGCAGCCTCAACGGGGCCGACGAGAAGCAGCTTGAGGGCCGGATCGGCCTGGCAGGCGCGCAGAGCGCCGTCAACCACGACGGCGGGAGCATGGTCCCCGCCGAGGAGGTCGACGGCGATCCGCGCGGCGCCCGGCTCCGGCACAGCACCGGCCGAGATGACTCGGCCGGACTGCTCCGGAGCCTGGGCACCGGACGTTCGCCGCCGCTCAGGTGCGACCCGCCCGATATTCGGGCGTGTCACTCCGTGGTGCTCAGACCTCGAGGACCTGACGGCCGTTGTAGGTGCCGCAGACCCCGCAGGCGGTGTGCGGCAGCTTCGGCGACTTGCACTGGGGGCAGGCCACGGTCGAGACCGCGGTCGCCTTCCAGTTCGCCCGGCGGGACCGGGTGTTGCTGCGCGACATCTTGCGCTTCGGGACGGCCACGGTACCTACTCCTCAGTTTTTGACAGATTACGCAAAGCGGCCCAGCGGAGATCGACGTCGTCGTGGCTGTGGTCAGCCGGAAGATCGTCGAGATGCACCCCACACTCGGAGCACAACCCTGGGCAGTCCGGCCGGCAGACCGGATTGGGCGGCAGTGCCAAGACCACCGCGTCTCGTACCACCGGCTCCAGGTCGAGCAGGTCGCCCTGCATCCGGCCCACCTCGTCCTCGTCCGTCGTCTCCTCCGTGGTGCTGTCCACGTATGCGAACAGCTCCGCGATGTGCACGTCGAACGGTTCCGAGATCTCGTTGAGGCAGCGACCGCACTCGCCGGACAGCAAGCCGCGGACGCCGCCGCTGATATAGACACCCTCGGAGACCGACGTCATGCTCAGATCGAGCTCGAGGTCGGATCCCGTGGGCACCGAGATCAGTTCCAAGCCGAGGTCCGCCGGTGCCGGCACCACCCGTTTCAGGGCGCGCGTCGCCCCGGGCTGGCGCGGGAGCTTCGTCGTGTCGACGACCAGCGGCTGCCTGGGATCGAGGTGATTCTGCGTGTGCTTGGGCATCATGAACTCTCAGCCTGTAGGTAGGCCGACTGGAAAGGTTACCTGAGCAGCGGGCTCAGCGTCGAATCGGGTGAGAAACTCAGAACGGCAGCGGCCGCTCGTTGTCCTCGCCCTGGAACGTGCCGATCTCCCGCAGCGCGTGCATCTTGTCGCGGCCACGCTCTATCGACGACAACGCCCTGGTCAGGAACTGTTCGAAGTTGGCCAGCGCGGTGTCGACGTAGTCGTCGACCTCCTCGCGCAGTCGCTGCGCCTCGGAGCGGGCCTCGGCGACGATCCGGGCACCCTCGTGCTCCGCCGAGACGGTGATCTCGTTGACCGAGACCAGCCGGGCGTGCTCCGTCTCACCTTCGCCGATGATCCGGTCCGCTTCGCGCTTGCCCGCGTCGATGATCTTGTCACGCTCCTCGAG
>NZ_QHHV01000450.1:0-2494 GCF_003947245.1 Actinoplanes sp. ATCC 53533
CGGCGCCTGCGACGAAGCGTTGTGTTGCCCTTCGCCGCACCACCAAATCGTCCAGGAGCTGCACCTCATCGCCCTTCACCTCGTCTGTGAACGCCTGGACCGTACGCTTCCACAGGTCCTGGAAGCAGGTCCCCAGGACCACGAACGTCGCGAACCTGGTGACCACACGGCTGTGGCGACCCGCCCATTGCTGGTCGTCGTCGGTGACACCCTGCTAGACCGCGACATCGTTGGCTCAGTCCACCGCGTCACCCCGGACGCCCCAGCCCTGGTCCTGGACGAGAAGGCCACGACCAGCCGTCCCGGAGGAGCCGGCCTCGCCGCTCGGCTCGCGGCCGGTCGAGGCTTCGACGTCGCATTGATCACCGCGATTGCCGACGATTCCTCTGGAGCCCTTCTCAACGAACTTCTCACCAGCGCGGGTATCGAGGTCTACCCGCTGCCGCTACCCGGCGGCACTCCGGAGAAGATTCGAATGTGCGGCAACGGGCAGGTCCTTCTGCGCCTCGACCGCGGTGGCGCCACCGTCGATCCCGCCGAACAAGTCTCCCGGACAGCTCTCGAACTGCTGCAAGAGGCGACCGCGATCCTGGTCAGCGACTACGGCCGCGGCGTCACCGGGCACCCTCAACTGCGCGACGCCCTCGAGCAGACCCGCGCCCCGATCGTCTGGGACCCCCACCCCAACGGAGCCCCACCGGTGCCCGGAGTCCAACTCGTCACACCGAGCGCAGCCGAAGCCCGCACGCTCAGCGGCGACACCAGCGGTGGCTCCACACTCGCCGCCGCTCAACGGGCCGGAAACCTACTCCTGCAACGCTGGCAGGCCGGCGCGATCGCCATCACGGTCGGCCCGGACGGAGCGATCGTGTGCCAGGGAAGTCCGATACCCGTGGTGATCCCTGCTCCGACAAGAGCCACCGGCGACGCCTGCGGCGCCGGTGACCAGTTCGCGGCTACCGCCGCCCTCGCCCTTGCCGGTGGCGCCCTGGTGTCCGAGGCGGTGCAGGAGGCGGTTAGCGTTGCCACTGCCTACGTCAAAGCTGGCGGTGTCAACACCGTCCTGAACCACGCCACGCCGTCGGCAGAGCGACCGACGAACATCAACTGCCTGCTCTCCGAGGTACGCGGTCGCGGCGGCACGGTCGTCGCGACCGGCGGTTGCTTCGACCTCCTCCACGTTGGCCACCTCGCCACCCTGGAAGCCGCCCGAAGACTGGGCGACTGTCTCATCGTCTGCCTCAACTCAGACGAATCCGTCCGCGGCATCAAAGGACCAGGTCGGCCGTTGACCACCCAAGCCGATCGCAGCAGAATCCTGGCCGCTCTCGACTGCGTCGATGCCGTAGTCATCTTCGATGAGCCAAATCCTGAAGCGATCCTGTCCTGGCTTCGGCCCGACATTTGGGTCAAAGGTGGCGACTACACCGAACTGGCCGAAGCCAACCTCATCCGCCAGTGGGGCGGCCAGGCCGTCACCGTCCCGTACCTGGATGGGCGATCCACCAGCCACACCATCGCGGTCGCCCGTAGCGACAGAAGCAGCAAGTTGGGCCATCGGTGAACGCTTCGTTTTTCGCAGGCGCGGATCTGGTTGATTAGGCGAGCTGACTTGGGCTACGCGGGCGGAGCGGAGCTGACCGCTCCGCTGAAGTCACCGGTCGGACTCGGCCTCGGCACCGCACGAGCCCGCGCCCAGCCACCGCGATCCCGGGCGGCCGGAGCTGTGCTGACCTTGCTCAACGTTCATCCACCGCGTGTCGAGGCGAACAGATCGCCGTGGTCGCTGAGCGTGGCCAGCAAGAGATCGGCGACGGCGCCTGGTTTGAGGTTGATCGCTTCGAGCGCCGCCATGGTCAACGGGACGGCATCCAGATGGTAGGCACCGCGGCCGGCCTCGTTGAACTCCAGGCCAGTACGGTCCGGGAAGGACCAGCTCGTGATCCGCGCCAGGTAGACGAACTCGCGGTCGGCCGTGCCATGAACGATCTGAAGCAGGCCGTGAATCTCGGGTACGCCAGCGAGTTCCTCGTGGACTTCGCGGCGCAGTGCATCCTCGCGGCTCGCATCGGTGGATTCGACGCCGCCGCCGGGGAGAACCCAGTAAACCGGAGTGTGCGGGCGCTCCCGGCGAATGAGCAGGACCTTGTCATTCGGGGTGACGAGGACAGCGCGGACGCGGTCTTTCACCGTTGCTCTCCATGTTGGGCCAGGACGGGGTAGTTATCGTCTCAGGGCCATGACGAGCTACGCCGGTGGGTGTGCCGCGCCCACCGGCGACGGCGCGTCCGTCATTCCATCGACCACTCCGGATGCATGGAGCGTGCGCTGGCGGTTGCGGAAGGTGAGTGCCTCGAAGGCGATGTCGCCGCCGAGCGGCGTGGCTGCGGCAAGGTCTCGTCAGCATGCTGAGGTTGTTCTTGCTGGTCAGTAGGACAGAAGAGCGGCGAGCGGAAACCGCCGTGCCGTGTCGGTGAGCGCGCCGGAGAACTCC
>NZ_QHHV01000451.1:0-3133 GCF_003947245.1 Actinoplanes sp. ATCC 53533
CCGCCGCCGACCGCCCCAAATCCTCGTCGATCACCACGATCCGTGACCGCGCCCAGCCCAGCCCGGCGGCCCGCTCGACCAACGCGTACTGCAACCGGGTCGACTCACGATGTTCCAGTACCTGCTGGCGGCTCGACTGACGCACATACACCACCGCCATCCGATCCCGATGCCGCGAGGTGATCTTCGACTCCGACGCTCCCCACGGCTCGCCACGCCCGCGCATTCACGACGGCCGTCCTGGCTCGTCACTGCCCGGGTCGCCCACGTCCCCAACAGCCGTATCACTATCGCCCGCCGGTCGCTGTCCAACGACTCCCACACCAGGCATCGGGGGGCTCGCCGTCACTTCGTGACATCTGCTCTGATCACCGACCTGACCCACCCGGCGCCGCAGCCGGTCAACCAAATCGACCAGCCGCAACAACGCGACTACCGTAAGTATTGGCTCAGTATGCGACGAACCGTCATCTTCAGGTGTCCCACGAGTGGGTGACTGAGACCGCTTACCTCGAACTCAAATCCAGCATCCTCGGCGGGCGCGTCCTACGCGCCCGCACTCCCGACGGCATCGACCAGGAAATCCACGCCCTGCTGGTCACCTACCAAATCCTGCGCACCGCCATGACCGACGCTACCGACAGCCGACCCGGCCTCGACCCCGACCGAGCCAGCTTCACCACCGCCCTGAACACCGCCCGCGACCAGATCGTGCACGCCGCCGGGATCATCGCCGACACCGTCATCGACCTGATCGGCGCCATCGGCGCCGCCATCCTGGACAACCTGCAACCCGACCGCCGGAACCGCATCAAAACCCGCATGATCAAACGCTCGAACAGCAAATACCAGGCCCGTGGCCCCAACATCGACCGACGCAGCTACCAAGCCATCACCAGCATCGACATCATCAGCCCAGACCCTTGACACCCCCACCAACGCCCTAACTGAACGGCATTGCGTCTAGTGCTCTGACCGGAAACGTTGGCCGGTTCGGGGTCATGCCGCGGCGCGTGCGGTGTGACCCCATCGGCGTTGCCGTTCGGAGCGGGCCCGGGCCCGCTCGCGACGCTGGGCGGCGAGGACGTCGGGGTGGCGGGCGTTGGCGTTGCGCCACCGCAGATAGTCGTGCAGCGCCTGGGTCGCGACCTGGTGGTTGGGGTGGTTCGAGCCGGCCACGACGAACATCCGTAGCGGTCCGAAGTGCGCTTCGATCGGGTTCGCCCACGACGAGTACGTCGGGGTGAAACACAGCTCGACCCGGTTACGGGCAGCCCAGGCCCGGATCTGCTTGCCCTTATGCGCCGACAGGTTGTCCAGGATCACGTAAACCGGCGCACCGTCCGGCCGAGCCTTGCGGATCGACTTGAGCGCGGCCAGGGTGTTCGCCGCGGACTTGCGCCGGCGCACGACGCCCCACAGGGTGTCGTCGCCGACGCTGTAACAGGCGTGGAACTGCCGCACGCCGTGCAGCTTGTGATAGTTGCCCGGCAGCCGGTCCGGGTGCCCGGCCGCGGTCCAGGACGCGCCCGCGTGCGGGCGGATGGTCAACGGCCCGAACTCGTCGAACGCGAAGACCCGGTCCGGGAACGCCGTGGTCACAGCCTCGATCCGGGCCAACTTGGCCTCGGCGTTCGGGTCGTTGGTCTCCTTCCAGGTCTTCGTGCGCTGGAACGTGATGTCGTGCTGGTGCAGGAACTCCCGCAGCCGTTCCCGGCCGACTCGCACCCGGCGCGGTCCGCGGTTGTGGGTCAGGAAGTCGGCGAGTTTGCGCAGGCTCCACCGGGTGAACGGCTGACCGAGGGCTTGGGGTCTGGTACGGGCCGTCGCGACGATGAACGCTTCGTCGTCTTCACTGATCCGGCGGGGACGGCCACCCGCCCACCGAGGGTCCAGGCAGGCCAGACCCATCTCGTTGAACCGGTGGATGACCTCACGGACCGCGTCCTCGTCGCCCTGGACCAGCCGCGCGATCGCCGGGACGGTGTTCCCGCTGGCCGAAGCCATGATGACCA
Organism: Actinoplanes sp. ATCC 53533; assembly: GCF_003947245.1. Taxonomy (NCBI): domain Bacteria; kingdom Bacillati; phylum Actinomycetota; class Actinomycetes; order Micromonosporales; family Micromonosporaceae; genus Actinoplanes; species Actinoplanes sp. ATCC 53533. The sequence continues at coordinate 2,016 of NZ_QHHV01000451.1, forward strand.
TCGCCCGACGCAACCGGATCGGTGACCCGGTCCCACGCCGCACGATCTGCTGTAGTCGCCGGCCCTCGTCATCACTGAGCCGCCGAGCCCGGACAGGTTCCGCCATCCCGACAGCCTCAACCCCGCACGAGCCAGGACCGGGAACGTTGACCGGCGTGTCACCAACCCGGCCAACGTTTCCGGTCAGAGCACTAGCCTCGCCACCGAGCCGTCCTCGCGTCGGAGGCCATCGACCTCGGTGTGGCCGTCAGCAGCCGCCAGCATGAACCCGTAGCCTCTGTCCTGAGTCGTAGACGGCCGCTAGAAACCGCCGGATCATCATCGGGTGGACGTACGTTCCGGCCCATCGAGGTAGATGAGGTCGGTGCGGGTTCGCTCGATTCTCGAGATCGCGGCTTGGGCTTCCGGGCTGGGGTTGTTGATGTCGCGGATGCCGTGCTCGTAGGCGGCCTTTCCTGACTCGAACAGAGGTACCGGCGACCTGTACACCAGGATCGCCTGCAATGTCTCGGCGGTCATGTCGCCGTCGATGACCGCGTACCTCAGCCCGAGGAGCTGCTCGGTGTCGTGTGTGCCGGCCCATCCGCCGCAGACCCGCCGGCCGGTGGCCGTGTCCTGCAGATGGCACAGGAATACCCGGTTCGGTTGGAGCGCCGTCGGAAGGTCGTACAGCACCAGTCGGCCGTACGTTTCGCCCGTCCATATACCGGACGGGCAGTCCCTACGGTAGGGACACGTACCGCAGGGCCGGGCGGCAGGGGACTGAATTGGCATCGCCACAGGATGCCGCTTCGATGGGCATACCCACAAACACCACACGACGACAGCCATCGCGGTGCCGTAACTGGCGGCACCGCGTCGGTCCGCTTCCGCCGTCAGACGCGTTCATCTACCGCGATCCGCTCGCCGACCGGACGCTCGTGGTGACTGAGCGTGGCGCGAAGGCGGTCGTCGGTCAGCGGCACGCGGTGATCATTTGCGCCCGCTGGCCGTGACCGGCATCGAAGTGGTCGGGCCTGCGTCCACGCGCTCTTCGCCTCAGGCTCGGCCTGCATCAGCCGGTAGGGCGCTTCCAAGGACCTGAGCCGAAGCACGGTAGTTGACACCGCGGAGGCTGG
>NZ_QHHV01000452.1:0-3305 GCF_003947245.1 Actinoplanes sp. ATCC 53533
CGCCGGCACGCCTCGGCGCTGACCGACCATCCGGTGTACTGGACCCGTGAGCAGCGCGGTGAGGAAGCTGCGACGTGGCTGCTGTTCGACCACAAGCACCAATACCTGCGAGAGACGTCCATCCGCGCTGACGACCGGTCGCCCCTCGTGCGGGCGTTCTGCGTCCCTCGGCACGCGGTCGATGATTCACCGACCGGTGAGCGCATGCTGCTATTGCTCGCGCTCGCCTTGATGGAGTCGCACGGTATCCGGACGGTGGTGACGGACATAGCTGAGCTGGCCGGTACGCCCGGCTTCGTCTTTGATCGGCGCAGAACAGCGATCACGGCGACGTGGATCGGCGCTGACGGGATCTGGTACGCCGACGTCACCGACAACCGCACCACGGTGCGCGGATATGACGACGCGGCTGGCTACGCCATCAACCACTCGATCAATGATGGGCCGAGTCCGCGGGCACGGCTGCGCGCTTTCGCCGAATACCTGCAGCTGAAGTGGAGCACGCTCGCCGTGCGCTGCGCTGAACTCGGGGAATGGGGCGCTGCCGGCATCGCGCAGCCGCGCAGCCGGCTGCTGTCCGTCGACGGCTTCGACCGTGCGTGCCGCTACCTTGGCAGCGTCGACCAACGCGGTGACTAGCTACCGTGCACACGCAGACCGATGCGCGGTTGAGGAAAGGGCTCCCATCTTGGCAGCAGGACCTGACGTGCCCGAGTTCCCACGCGTCCTGGTGATCGGGCTCGGCGGCACGATCGCCATGACCGCCGCCGCAGCCGGTGGGGTCACACCCACCCTTTCCGCGCAGCAACTCCTCGATGCCGTACCAGGCCTCACCGACCTGGAAAGCGATCTGGACGCGTTGAGCTTTCGCGCCAAACCCGGCGCCTCGCTGACCATCGAGGACCTGGTCGAGCTGACCGGCGTGATCCGGAAGGCCTTCGCCTCCGACGTAGCAGGAGTCGTGATCACCCAAGGCACCGACACGATCGAAGAGACCGCCTACGCCCTCGACCTGCTGCATTCAGGACCACAACCGGTGGTCGTGACCGGCGCGATGCGCAACCCGACGCTCGCCGGAGCTGACGGCCCCGCCAACCTCCTGGCCGCCGTCACCGTCGCCGCCAGCCCTGCAGCCCGAGGTTTAGGCAGCCTGGTGGTCATGGCCGACGAGGTGCACGCCGCCCGCCGGGTACGCAAGACGCACGCCACCAGCGTGACCACCTTCGTGTCGCCCAACGGCGGTCCCCTCGGCTACGTGGTCGAAGGTCAGGTCCGGATCCTGAGCCGGCTTCTCGACCGCTACGCCCTGCCTGATCCTGGCCACCTCGGAAGCGAACCGCGCGTCGCGCTCTACACGGCCACCCTGGACGACGACGGCCACATCCTCTCCGCCGTCGCCGAGCTGGCCGACGCGATGGTCATCGCCGGCTTCGGCGTCGGGCACGTCCCCGAAGCCTGGGTACCGACCCTGGCCGACGCCGCCCGCCGCATGCCGGTGGTCCTCACCTCCCGGACCGGCAGCGGACCAGCTCTGACCAGCACCTACGGATTCCCCGGCTCGGAGCGCGACCTGATCAGCCGGGGTCTGATCCCGGCCGGATACCTCGACCCCTTCAAAGCCCGAATCCTTCTCCGCCTCGCCCTGGGCGCGGGCGCAGACCAGGGGCAGATCAGCGACGCCATCACCACGGCCGGGGCCGCATCGGCCTCCGCCTGGCCGTGGCCTGCGGTTGCCGCCGGAAGGGAACAGGTATGAGAAGCCGTGAAGCCGTCACCGGCCGCACGATCGTGGTCGCCTTCGACCACGGCGACGACTTCGACACCGCCTTGCGCGAGGCGTGCCAGGCCCACGACATCCGCTCGGCCTACATCCCAATGTTCATCGCCGGCTTCTCCGCCGTCGACCTCGTCGGTACCTGCGAACGGCTTGCCGATCCACAAGCTCCCGTCTGGTCACGGGTGCAACTCACCAACGTCGAAGCGGTCGGGGCAGGCACCATCGCCTGGGATCACACCGCGGAAGCGATCGCACCGCACATCCACGTCGCTGCCGGCCTCAAAGAGCTCAGCGCGGCAGGGCACACCAGCCACCTACTCGGTGCAACGGTTCAATTCTTGACTGAGATGATCATCGTCGAGGTGACGGAGCCGCAGCTGCGCCGGGAAAGGGAGCCTGCCCTCTACGACGTTCCCCTACTGCGCTTCGACGGCCATGACGCGTGATGAGCGGTATGCGTGGTCACCCGAACGGGTGAGAACTCTCTGCGGCTCCCGCTGACGGCATCAGCCTGCACAGCTCAACGCCTGCAACCGTCGGGCCGACCCGACTCCGTGGCGCAGTCGGGTGGTGGCCCTCTTGAGGGCTATCGGGCAAGCGTCGCGGCGAGCAGCCGCACTTCGGGCGTGCCGCGGTGGTCGCGGATCAGGTCCGTCGCAAGGCCACGGATCGAAGGTCGGTTGCGGACTTCCGTCGGCGCCTCGGCGTTTGCGCTGAGCAGAGCCCGGGCCGTGTCGGCGGGCTTGCCCCGCTGCGCCCAGGCGCGGGCCCGGTCGGTGTGCAGACGGGCGCGCCTCTCCGGGGTGGGGAAATGCTCAGGCCGTAGGTCCCGGGCTGCGTGCAGGCCCGCACCCGCATCACCGAGAGCCCAATGGATGCCGAGTTGGTAGAGGGTGACCTGGGCGGCGGTTAGCGCGAACGGATGCCCGGACCGGGTGGAAACCTCGAGGCCGGCCGCCGCGCGCCGTGCCTCTGTGATGAGTGAGGTGGCCGTGTCGCGTCGTCCGGCCACTGCGGCGTTGTACGCGCAGGTGCACAGCGCGAACGCATACGTGGCGGCATGCTCGGCGGTTGGCAGGCCGGTCGCTTCGAGCGCATTCGCCGCGGCGATCACGACTCCGTCCGCCCGCTCGTAATTACCCTGGTGGCGCAACACGATGCCGAGGGCGCGGGCAGCCACAGTTTTCGACAGTGGCGACTCGGCCAGATCAGCGAAGATGACGGCGCGGTCGGCGGCCAGCCGACTTCCCTTGTGCGCGCCGGCCTTGTTAAGGGTCTCGCTGGCGAGGGTGTAGCAGGCGGTGAGCTGGACATACGCGGCCGGGCTGGGCGAGGCGGCGTTGGCGGTGGCAAGCAGGTCGGGCATCGCGTCGAGGAGCTGGACCAGTTGCCCAGCGTCGAACAGTTCGCGGGCTCGCCGGTATTGCTCTGCAGCACCGATGTGCTGGACGGCCGTCGTGGGGTCGGTCGGCACGGCGAGCGAGTGGTTGAGCTGGGCGAGTATGCCTGCCGGTACGGTGGCCAGCAC
>NZ_QHHV01000453.1:0-4558 GCF_003947245.1 Actinoplanes sp. ATCC 53533
TCGCAGGGCGACGACGGCGACGCTGTGCGCGTCGACCGGGTCGGTCTTGCGGCCCTGGCCGGTGGAGAACACCCTCGCCCGGGCGGACAGCTTCGCGGGCACGTCCAACACGGTCTCACCGTCAGCGACCAGGCGCTGGGCGACGTGCCGGCCGATACCGTTACAGCCCTCCACCGCCCAGATCCGGTCGGTGTGTTCGCGGCCGGCGGCGAGCATGGCCTGGTAGCCGTCACGGTCGGTGCCGAACCGGCCCTTGGCGAGGACGCGTTCGCGCTGGTCGATGACCTCGATGGTCGCGGATCGTTTGTGCGGGTCTACGCCGATGATGACCTGGCCCATCGTGGTTGCCTCTCCCTTGAGCCGACAATTGGGTGTCGGCGGGAGGGCAGCGCTACTTTGAGCTGGCATACCCCTCTTGAGCCACTCCGCGCCGCGGTGACCGGCAGGCGCATGCCAGATGAGAGTCACACCAAAACCTGCGGTGGACAGCCGCGTGCGAGCGATCCCACCGGTCACCTCGACCAAGCCTGGCCGGGCTGCGGTCGTACGACCAGTAAATAAGTAGCCGCGATCCGGGCGGCCTCCCGATCCGCCGATTGCCCATCGTGAGTAACCGACGTGCGTCACCGGAGCGGCCGTGTCGCAGCGCTCCCGACTGCTTCCCCCCGGCCTCTGCACATTTGGCGTACCTGGTGCTGCACCGGCACCCGTCACCGTCGGCGCATACTCGACGTCGATCCTCCCGCCCATCCGGCGAAACGACCGCTCGCCAGCGTGAGCCAGCTGACCGTCGTGCCGGTCATAGGCAGCACGGGCGCGGCGTCCGACGAATGAAAGACCAAGCTATGGGTACCTGCGCGTTCTGCGGCTTCACCGGCAAACTCACCCAGGAGCACGTTCTTGGCGACTGGCTCTCGACCATCGGGCTCGACCTGCGGCCCACCCCACACGTGACCGGGCCGCTCAACCGCATCGGGCGGGACCTTGGTGTCCGGCCCCCGTTCCGGCAGACCGTCGGCATCTGCGGGCCGTGCAACAACGGCTGGATGAGCCGCCTCGAAGACGTCGCCAAGCACACCCTGACACCGTTCATCCTCGGCAACGCCGGGCACCTCACCGCCGAGGACGCCGGCCCGGTCGCGGCGTGGCTGCAGAAGACCGCGCTGACCGCGATGCTGGTGTCTTCCGAGAAGGAACGCGACGCTGGCTACGGCCTTCCGCCGTCCGAGTACCACCGTCTGTGGGATCTGCGCGACCAGAAGGTGCCCCTGCCGACCAGCCAGTGTTGGATCGGCAGGTACGCCGGGCAACGCCGGCTCGCTGCCACCTGGGTAACGCCGATCACGGTCGCCGTCGACGGCCTGCCGGAACCCGACGCGCCCCAGGGCTACGCCACCACCATCGTGCTCGGCCAGCTCCTGCTACACGGCGTTCGATTCACCACCGAAGCCCTGGCCGTCACGGCCGCGACCCGCCAACAGCTCCCGCAACTCTGGCCGGCAGCGACACCGGGCATCTGGCCGCACGGCACCTCGATCGACGACGCCGCGTTGCTCGCCTTCGCCGGTGCCAGGGACCTGCGATCCACAGAGCCGTTCATCAGGCTCGGCCCGTGGAAACCGGCCTCCGAGCTCCCGGCCAGCGAGGCCGTCGGGGACCTGGTCGAGTTACCCACGATCTGCGGAAAGCACGTCGTGTACTACCCCATGACGCTGGTCCACGAGGCGATGCGCGGCCGGTTCTACGCGTTCGGCAGGGTCTGCGAGTGCCCCACCGCGTACCTCATCCACACCGAACCCGACGGCGCCCACTGCAAGGCTGCCGACACCGTCGAGGCCATCAGTGAGCTGTACGAAGCGCTTCCCGGCCAGGAGATCATGATCGGCGGCGAACCCGGCGGGTTAATTTGCAAGCGGCTGTAGCGGCGCCCGCGCCTTGATCCGGTCGGTACAGCAGCTTTTCACCTGATCCACTACACGCCCACCGAGACCTCCGGCGCGACAGCGAGACGGTGACGAGGTGACCCAACTCCAAAACGGCTCCTGCCGGGCGAGTCCTTCCTGGAGCGCGGTGCCCGACGTTGTCCTCATGGTAAGGATCGGGAACACCGACCACTAGATTCCAACAGGTCAAACATCAGACGCCGCCAATGAATCGGCCATGGCCAGATGGTCAACGACGCGGAAGCGGCGGGACGCCTCGCTCGCTGAGACGGCCCCGCACGAACTGCACCGCCGCTCGGAAGCGGGAATCTGCAAGATCAGCATGCCTGCTGGGAGCAGCCGGCGTGCTTCCTCCTCGCTGGCCGGGGAGTGGTCTGTGAGTGGAGCGATGTCCTACGCTGCGCCGATGACGATCTGGGTACCGCTCATCAGCGCCTTCGTGGGTGCGCTCGCTGGCATCTCAGGTGCTTGGATCTCCCAGCTGGGGATTCGCAAGATCGAGGCTGACAAGCGAAGCCACGAGCAGAAGAAGACCCAGACCACTGACCGGAAGCAGCTCTTCATCGACATCGTCGAGTACGCCGAGGACCGAGTCGCCTGGCTCCGCTATCTGGAGTGGTACGGCAGAAGAGACGAGCGCGCCAAGCTCAACCTTCACCCCAGCCAGCTAGCTGGAAGGGTCAAGCTGTCCGCGCCTCACTGGGTGATCCTGGCCTGGGACGAGTTCGACGGATACCTAGAGGACGTCAACTCTGCGATCTCCCTCGGCAACATCCATCCGCACCGCGATCTCCCCGACATCATCGAGTTCGATGACGACACCCTCGTCCCTAGAGCGCATATCCGAGGGGAGATCCTTATTGCCGCGGTGCGCGCAGAGCACGAAGACGAGAGCCTGACTGTGCTCATGGAGGCCATGAAGTCGCGACTAGACCGCGACCGCCGGTTGCTTCCCGCGCTCGATCACTGGAGACAGGCCGCAAGCAAGGAGGACTCTCCCTGGCATGGTGCTCACGAAGCGCTGTCTGGGAAGAAGGGCATCGCCGAGAAGTAGCAGCTTGCTCCCAAACTACGATGCGTTGGACTGCCATGGCGCGCCCAGGCCGTCTCAAGCCTCGCTACGTGGCGCATTGTCATGCCGATGATAGTGCGACGCTGGATTCATCACGATAGCCGGGCCAAGGTAGCAGGAGGTTGGCTTGGCTGTAGAGAAGCGCGAGATGCGAACGTGCTGCGACCGACGGTTGACAGTTCGAATGGACGCTCAGGATCCTCACTGGCCATGAAACGGCGAAAATATCCCCGACATTATCCAATGCGCTTCGAACTATAACGCCACTATCGATCTTCATCCTCGTCGCGATGACTGATCTCGCGGCGCTGAACGGGTGGTAACTGAGGCGGAAAACTGGGTGCCATAGGCGCCGCTCCGGGGCGTTCCGCTACGTCTCGTACTAACTCAAGCACCCGTGCAGCAGCGTCGGGTAACTCGTCGGGGTTGAAGAGCAAGACGGCTTCTATATTCGATAGGGATATCTGCAGATCAACGTCTCCTGCCTGCACTGCGCTCTGCTTGATAAGTCGAAGGTTTTCTAGTATCTCGGAACTCGCTGGAATGTGATCGATGTGAGCTTGGCCGGCCGCCACCTCTGACAAGATAAATGCCAACCGTTCTACGCCTCGCAGATCACGGACGGCTGCCGGCTCGAAGTTCCAGGTAATGAACTGTACGAGCCAGAGAGGAAGGATGGCCAGCCATCCTTTTGCTTGACGCCGCACGGCCTCCATTTCTCGTGTAACGCGACCGATCCCATGGTTCACGGCGTCAGTTGCGCCAGCAAGTACGGCAATAATGGTGCCGAGGCCTAGCGCTTCGGCAATGCTTTCGTGAAGACCCAGGTACGATATAGCGGCAACGCCGCCACCCGCGGCGAACGACTTCACGGCTATCTCAAAGATGCGATAACCCCTCCGTCGTTCACTATCAGAGGTGCCGTGGAAGAGTTCATCCGTCATGTCGCGTCGCACTGCGTCTTGCGCACGAGTGGGCGCAGGCTCCAGTAACAGCCGGAATACTTGCGCGCAAACTAGAGCGGCGAATGCGGCTGATCTGTTGTCTGTTCGTTTGATGCCTGCGGTATCGAGGAGGCGTTGACCTTGATCAGTATCCGCCGCCAAAGCGACCCATCTAAGCCTCGATCCACCGATGAATGTTGATGGGTGGCGGCGTGCCGATATAGAAAGTGCCCTCTGAACTGGGAGGATAGGAGTTACGACGCTTCTATTCCACCGGTTCGAGAGGGCACCTCGCAGGTGAGATTACGCCAAGACACGCCAGTCGTGCGCGCAACGTTCGACGATCCGAATCTCGTGTCGTGCGCCGGGCTCGTGCCGGTGATGCGCCTGGCCGATCAGGTCGGCCTGCACGACGCGGTCGCCGGCCGGGTCCGGCTGCCGACGGACAAGGGGTCGAACCCCGCGGGCAAGCTCGCCACGATCGTCGCGGCGATGCTCGCCGGCGCGGACAGCATCGACGACCTCGACATCGCCCGACACGGTGGCATGCGGTCGCTGTTCACCAGCGTGTACGCGCCCTCGACGCTCGGATCGTTCCT
>NZ_QHHV01000454.1:0-1531 GCF_003947245.1 Actinoplanes sp. ATCC 53533
AGCGAGTAGAGGAAGAACTTGACCGCCGCGTACTGCCGCCGGGCGCCGCCGTACGAGCCGATGATGAAGTACATCGGCACCAGCATGACCTCGAAGAACACGTAGAACAGGAACACGTCGGCGGCCGCGAAGACGCCGATCATCGTGCACTCGAGGGCGAGCAGCAGGGCGAAGTACGTCGGCACCGACCGCTGGGTCTCGTCGACGTCGTTCCAGGAGGCCAGGATCACCGCCGGCACCAGGATCGCGATCAGCATGAGCATCACCAGGGCGATGCCGTCCGCCGCGAACGTGAAGCGCGCGTCCCAGGTGGGGATCCACTGGTAGGACTCGCGGAACTGGAAGCGGTCGCCGCCCGCCTCGAAGACGATCCACATGACGACGCTCAGCGCGAGCACCGCCAGCGACCAGCCCAGGGCGATCGTCTTGGCCAGTTGGCCCTTGGTCTTCGGGATGAAGGCCACCACCGCCGCGCCCAGCAACGGGAACAGCGTCAGGATGGACAGGAACGGAAAGTCGGTCACGCCAACCATCCCAACTGGATCGCGAGGAAGGCACCGACGACCAGAACTACGCCGGTGAGCATGGACAACGCGTACGAGCGGACGAAACCGGTCTGCAGCCGGCGCAGGCGACCCGAGCTGCCGCCGACAGCGGCCGCGAGGCCGTTCACCGCGCCGTCGATGCCCTTGTTGTCGAGGAAGACCAGCGCGCGGGTCAGGTAGATGCCCGGCCGCTCGAAGACCGCCTCGTTGAAGGCGTCGGTGTAGAGGTTGCGGCGGGCGGCGGTGACCAGCACACCGGCCGGCTCCGCCTCCTTGGCGGTGCCGTTGCGGAACAGCGCCCAGGCCAGCCCGGCACCGAGCACCGTGACGATCAGGGACAGTGCGGTGATCACCCCGTGTGAGAGCACCGCGTGGTGCTCTGGGCCCTCGGGGCCGAAGGTCGGCTCCAGCCAGTCGGGAACGCTGGTGGACATCAGCCACCCGGCCCCGATCGAGCCCAGCGCCAGCAGCATCAGCGGGACGGTCATGATGAACGGCGACTCGTGCGGCTCGTGGATGTCCTCGGTCCAGCGCTTCGGGCCGTGGAAGACCAGGACGAACAGCCGCGTCATGTAGAAGGCGGTGAGGCCGGCGCCGAGCAGGGCCGCCGTGCCGTACAGCCAGGAGGTCCAGTCGCCGCGCTCGAAGGCCGCCGCGATGATCGGCTCCTTGGAGAAGTAGCCGGACAGCGGCGGGATGCCGATGATGGCGAGCCAGCCCATCATGAAGGTGATCCAGGTGTACGGCATGTGCTTACGCAGCCCGCCGAACCGCCGGATGTCGACCTGGTCGTGCATCCCGTGCATGACCGAGCCGGCGCCGAGGAACATGTTGGCCTTGAAGAAGCCGTGCGCGAGCAGGTGGATGATGGCCAGCGCGTACGCGCCGCCGCCCAGCCCGACGCCGAGGAACATGTAGCCGATCTGGCTGACCGTCGACCAGGCCAGGACGCGCTTGATGTCGTCCTTGGCGGCGCCGATGACGCA
>NZ_QHHV01000455.1:0-1933 GCF_003947245.1 Actinoplanes sp. ATCC 53533
AAGCGGTCGGTGAAGAACTGGTCCAGGGAGGGCCTGGCTCTCGGTGATCAGATGATGGCTTCCTACGGTCCCGCTATGGAGGTGTACGGACGCTACGCGACTGTGCTACAGCCCGATGGCAGCTCAGCGTCCCTTGAACGCTACCTAACCCTTGCCCGTCGCAGCGTTCGAGAGGCGACCGCACTGCGCCTGGACGAGATACCTATCGAGACCTTCGACTCGCTCACCCGTTTCGCGGTGTTCTGGATGCGGCTGTACGGGCGCACAGTTGTGCCCAAGGGCGAGGCAAGATTCCTGGCCCAGGTCGACAACCTACGCATGGAGGAGGTCCGCCACGGCTTGCTCGCCGAGTCCGGCGCCGGATTCCGCCTTCTGCTCGACCCACCGACAAACGTCAGCCCAGATAGCGCCGAGTTCGACGTCGCACGTGCCCTAGCCGGTGCGTTCACCGCAGGGGGCACCGACGCAGCGGCCAACGTGCTGGCCAAGTGGGATAGACCCGTCGACGATGACCATCTTTGGGCTGTGATTGGCGACCTGGTCGCTCAACTACCCGCCAGCGACGGCACGGCGAAAGCGCTCACCGCGCTTCAGCGCAACGCGAGCGTAGTCCAGAATCTTGCGAAGGGCGCCGCCGTCGCGCGCGCGGAGGCCAGTCCCGAACGCCGCCCCACCCTGTTCGACATGATCGAGGGAGCCTGATGACCGCGTACAAGCACTGGGCCGACGCGCTCACGCTGCGCCGAGAAATCACCGACGCGGCCGGCCAGATCGGCGACCTGCAGATGTCCTTGTACAGCGCTGTCTACACCGATCGCGACGTCCCCTACCAGGAGCCGACCTACTACGCGGAGATCACCGAGCCGACCGTCGGCCTGCTGCGGTTTATGGGCTCGATCGCCCGCCGGCTGGGCACCAAAGGACCGGGTGGCAAGGCGCTATTTCACCTCGACCAGGGCATGGGCGGCGGTAAGAGCCACGCCCTTGTGGGCCTGTACCACCTCGCTAACACGCCCGAGGCGTTTCTCGCAGCCGAACTCGGTGGGCTGGTCAGAACCGAAGCTGAACAGTCAGGGAACAACCTGGATCTCAGTGGTGCCCGGGTTGTGGTTCTGTCCGCGGACAACATGACTCCCGGCGCAACCAGCCCTGAGTTCGGGCCGGCCACCAACCTGTACGAACGGTTTCTTTGGTCACTGTTCAAGGGCGACAAGCCCCGCTACAACCAGCACCTCGCGGAGGGCCCGAACAAGGCAGCACTGGCCAGAGCACTTGAGGCGGTCGGCGGACCGGTTCTCATTCTCCTGGATGAGCTCATGGACTACGCCATGCTGCTTTCCGACAAGCAGCACATCGCGTCTATGCCGGGTGAGAAGGCGTTCCTCAACAACCTGATGGACGCCGTCGACGAGGTGGCCCAGGTCGCATTCGTTGTCGTGATGATCCGATCGGACCTCGACGAACGCGGCTACACCGTGGAAGCCGAGGACTTCCGCTCCTACGTGGCCACACGCCTGGAGCGCAACGGGATCACCGTCGCCGTGACCGAAGCCCAGGACTTCTCTGCGATCATCCGCCGCCGCCTCTTCGACCGGGCCACCGATCTGCCGATTCAGCTCTTGGCCGCCCAATGGCGTGCCGGCGCGGACAGCGCCTGGCAGGAGCAGGTGTTCGGGCGTCTCGGTGCCAGCCGCAACCTCGCAGGCTTCAGTGATCGGCTGGCTACGAGTTATCCCTTCTCACCGGACCTCATGGCACTCGTAAGAGAAGACTGGTCCCGCCACGCCGGCTTCCAGCGAGTTCGCTCCACGGTAGAGATTTTCGCAGCGACTGCCTACCACTGGATCCGCGAACACACCGCCGGCCATTGGGCCCCTGAGCTAGTCGGTGTCGGTGACCTACCGCTTCCCGTGGTGGTCGAGCAGATTCTGTC
>NZ_QHHV01000456.1:0-3686 GCF_003947245.1 Actinoplanes sp. ATCC 53533
CAACTGTCCGAGGACGGAGCTGACGCCGAACGGCTCGACGCTCTGACCGGATACCTACGCGATCAACTGCGGCTACTCGACGTTGAGGACGTGATCGCTATGCGCGCCGGTGGGCCTCCGGCCGGCACTCGGGCGTTCGATGTTGCCGTGGTCGGCGGCCTGCTGGTCACTCTCGGCAAATCGGCGCAAGGGCTGCGCTCGGTAGTAACCGCGATCAAATCATGGCTTGGCCGCAGCGACGGCGTACGCCGAACAGTGCGGCTGGAAATCGGCGGGGACGTCCTCGAGCTGTCCGAAGCAAGCCTCGCCGAACAGGAGAGGCTGATCAAGCTGTTCGTCGACCGGCACGCGGCCGGAGAGGACGGAAAGTGGCCGGCCGCCGAACAGCGCTGATAGTCGCGAACGACGAATACGACCACGAAGGCCTGCGGCGCCTGTCGGCGCCGGCCGCGGACGCGGCGGCGCTCAGCCAGGTCCTCAGTGACCCCCGCATCGGCTCCTTCGAGGTCCAGGTCGTGCACAACCAGCCGGCCCACGCGGTGCAGGTCCGGATCGAGGACCTATTCTCGGAAAGTCGCCCCGACGACCTGCTCCTATTGCACTTCTCCTGCCACGGGCTGAAGAGCGAGTCCGGCGAGCTGTTCTTCGCCGCACGCAACACCCGACCGAACAGGCTCGGCTCCACAGCGATCTCCGCGGAGTTCGTGCAGCGAGGCATGCGCGCGGCACGGTCCCGGAGCATCGTGCTCTTCCTCGACTGTTGTTACGGCGGCGCTTTCAGCCAAGGTGTGGCCGTCCGTGCCACTGAAGATATCAATGTGCTGGACAGCTTTCCCGCTGGGAAGGTCGGCAGCGGGCGAGGCCGTGCGGTCATCACGGCGTCCAGCGCCATGGAGTACTCGTTCGAAGGTGACCGTCTCGCGAACGCGCGCGGCGCGCAGCCGTCGCTGTTCACGGCCGCCGTGGTGGAAGGGCTCGCGAGCGGGGAGGCCGACCGGGATGAGGACGGATGGGTGTCGCTCAACGAACTCTACGACTACGTCTTCGACCGCGTGCGCGACCAAAACCCCAATCAGACTCCGAGCCGGAACGTAGAAATGCAGGGCGAGCTGTACTTGGCCCGAAGCAGCCGGCGCCGGATCCGGCCGCTACCCATCCCAGCTGAAGTCGAGGCGGCGAGGACGGACGCGAACATGTACACCCGCCTCGGCGCGGTGACCGAACTCGGATCACGGCTCGACGGGGAGGATCTGGCGATGGCTGCCGGCGCGTACGAGGCGCTTGTGACCACGATCCGCAGCGATATCCGGTCGGTCGCTGAGGCCGCCAAGGCGGCCGTCGACAAGGCGGCGATCAGGCCGGCCGAGACGTACGTCGACCTCGGACGGTCCCCCCTAGGCGCGCCACCACCACATCACGTCGTCCGGCTGCTCGGTCCACCGATCGCCCGGTTGTACCGAGTGCGCGAGGCAGACGACTGGATCCGGGTGAACGAGATGCCCGGCGCCCTGGGCATCTCGGTTGGTACCGACCAACCCCGCTCGCTCACCGGAACCATCCAGCTCAGAGGGCACATCGGCGAATCCACAATAACCGTCGCCGTCGCCGTCGTACCCCAGCTCGAGGCACCCTCGCCGCCGCCGATCCGTGACCAGACCGCTCACGCACCGGAAGCAATCGGTCGCTCTCCCGTCGTAGGCTGGATTTCCGGGACCCCGCCCACCTCAGGCGCCATCGCGCCACCACCTCATCCGCAGTCGAACACCGGGCCAGCTGCCGAAACCTCCGCCAAGCCGAACCAGGGCGACCCGCTCTACCGCTTCCTGGCACGAAACCTGGGAACCGCTGGCATACCTATCGCAATAGCCGTGGTGCTGTTACTCCTACTGTTGCTCGTCGCAGGCTCACCCTGAGTCGGGCACTTCCGGGACGGTCACGTCCACCGAAGTGGCGCATCACCTGCTAGGGCAAATCGGGCGTCGCGGTTGCTGGTGCTGCTCTTGTTGGTGGCGTCGCGGTCGGTGCATACCTCGCCGGGCGTCAGCAACTGGACCCGCACCTCGGCCTGCACGTCGGCCGGCGCCGCAGTGCACGTCAACGAATTCGCGCTCCCCGCCGCGTCGAACTCGTCCGATGGTGGTGTGTTTCCCGGCCGTAACACATGTCCGCCAGGCGCGTCGACCCAATGCCGGTGAAAAGGCGCACAGTAGATAGCTCATCATCGATCTTGTGGTGGCTGATCGACTCCTGACAGGATCAAGCCATCACTCAAAACCACGGGGAGGCTACAGAGTGTCACACTCGTTCATGAAGCAGTTCACCGGAGCTGCCGCTGCTGCGACCGCGGGATTGCTGCTATTTGCTGCTCCGGCTCAAGCGGCACCTTCAGCCGAAGCGGACGTCGTCGAGCCGACAAAGGCGAGGGCTAGTGCCGCCGAGATCGCGGCGAATAACGCTGAGGTGTGGGCGTCGCTGCCGCCGAACGTGACCATGACGGTCATCGGGAAGATGCCCGAGCTTCGGGGCCCGATCGATCACTACACTCAGGACGGCCCCACGATCACGACAGGATTGACTACTCTAGCGGTGGCCACATTGCCGTACTCCTACACGTTTGATGGAGTGCGCAACCTCGACGGCCGAGAATTCCGATCCACGCGGACGAAGATCTGCAAGGACATTGAAGTCACATGGGATTACCCCGTGGGGTCGCATCACAAGTTTAAAGTTACCCTTCGCGGCTCGAGTGTCACCGTTCCCACTGACGGCGAAGCCCGTTCCTACTGCTGGTCGGGCGTTCCAACGAATACAACTATGCAATTCAACTATGCGTCTACGAATAACACCAGCGGTGACTTCGCATTCGCTTCCGGCAGCGGCCAGGTCCGGTATCCCTGACTCGCGGACCTGTTGAGGATGCGCGGAGGCGACTCGCCTCCGCGCATCCTTGCGTCAGCGGCCGCCGTCAGTCGGCGGATGGCGTCATGATCGACAATCTGGTCAGGTGGGCAAGGTCGGCTGTTGGCGTAAGCTCCACCGTGGTCGCGCCCGCCGCCTTGTCCGCGGACGCTCGCCCGATCGTGACAGCGCCAACCTGATTGCTCTGCTGGGACGGATCCGGCATCAAGACACGGTTGGTCTGGTAGACCTCACCATCTGCGGGAACGTTTTCCATGACCAGCTTTCCGCCGGTGCCACGTACGGAACCCGGAACATTACTGATATTCGTATATACCTGACCTGCGAATCCAGTGCTAGTAACAAGGTCGACAGTGGCTTCGCCACGGACGGCATCGACTGCCGTAACGCGTCCGACCAAACCTTCGGCCACGACAGCTAGTTGACCCTGCCGAACTACCTGGTCCTTCGGGAACACCACGACTATCTGCTGGCCATTCCTGCTAACTACCTCGGCGGGTACGGCCCGCACGTCGCCGTCAACACCGTCCTCGCCAGGCACCTCGAACGCCTTCGTGGCGCTGGCGAACGGTCGCCTCGGCTTGATGAACCCCGCGACCGTCGTCGTCTGCGCGGTCGCAGCGATCGGGAATCGTTCGACAACAAGACGACTGGTAGGTCCGTCCGGGTTTTGCGTCATTTCATCATCGACCGCGGTACTCGACACTCGCACCGCTGTCACGCCCGGCATGGCGATGGCGATGGCGTAGGTGCCCAAGGAGTCATTG
>NZ_QHHV01000457.1:0-1743 GCF_003947245.1 Actinoplanes sp. ATCC 53533
TCCTTGCCGGTGCCGACGTTCTGACCTTTGTGGACGTCGACTCGGTGCTGCGCCGGGTCTACGGCAAACAGAAGCAGGGCATCGGGTTCGGCCATGCGAAGGTCGGCGGTTATGACGTCTGGCTGCGTGGCTACAACCCACTGATCGCCACGCTGTCCACACCACTGTCAGCACCGGTGATCGCCGCAACGAGGCTACGGGCGGGTAACGCCGGCTCCGCGCGGGGCGCCGCGAGCATGATCGCCGAGGCGATCACGACCGCCCGCGCGTGCGGCGCGTCGGGGGAGATCGTGGTGCGGGCCGATTCGGCGTTCTACGCCAAGACCGTGATCACCGCATGTCGGCGACGCAACGTGCGGTTCTCGGTCACCTGCCGGATCGACGCGAAGATCCGCACGGCGTGCGAGAGCATCAGCGAACACGAGTGGATCGACATCAAGTATCCGCAGGCCGTGTGGGATGAGGACGCCGGCAGGCGGATCTCCGATGCGCAGATCGCCGAAACCACCTACACCGCGTTCGCCGGCACCCGCTACCAGGTGACCGCACGGCTGATCGTGCGTCGGATCCGCCGTGACGACCCCGCCCAGCACCCCGGCCAGGGCGAACTGATGCCGTCTTATCGGTATCACGCGGTGCTCACCGACTCGCCGTTCGTGCTCGCCCAGGCCGAAGCGCAGCACCGCGGCCACGCGATCATCGAGCAGATCAACGCGGATCTGATCGCCGGGCCCCTGGCGCACCTGCCCTCGGGCCGGTTCAGCGCGAACGACGCCTGGCTTGCCTGCGCCGCGATCGCCCACAACCTCACCCGCGCCGCCGGTCATCTTGCCGCGGGCGCCTGGTCGGTCGCCCGGCCGGCGACCATCCGGACCCGGATCATCAACGTCGCCGCCCGGATCGCGCACCGGGCCCGCACCATCCACCTGCACCTACCCGACAGCTGGCCTTGGCAGACAGCGTTCGAGAACATCTACACCGCCACCGCACCAGGCTAAAAGCACCCCTACCGGACCGGAACAGGCGGCCGTCGCAGGCCACACCACCAACCCAACCATCCCGAAGACCACACCCCGGAGCGAGCCGACCACGAGATCGGCGGATTCCCCACGCCCACCGAAACGGCGAACCGCCCGACATCGAAACAATCAATCAGGGATCAGCGCCAACTGCGTCGGTGGATCCAGGCTGAGCACTGTCACGGAAAGCACGGTCGCCGTTCCGACGGAACTGATGAGCACGACCGCCCCGTAAAATGTGCGACGAGGCACGAACAACAGCACCGCGCCCACGAGGTCGAGCGACCCCGTCAGATAGCGAAACCATTGTCCCCAGCCGATAGCTTCGAAGTAATCGACTGTGTCCGCGGTGCCAATGAGCTTGGTAGCTGCTATCAGGAGAAACAAGAGGCCCACAACGACTCGCAGCACCCACGCGGCAATTGCCCGCGATTTGGATCGTCTGCTCGGTTGAGGACTTCCCCGGCTACCGCGGCCGGCCGTCCGCGTTGCTCCGGTAGGCCTGCGCTCTCCAGAAGACGACGTTGTTCCGGGTGGCCAGCGTGTCGGGGTGGTCCGGGCCGAGCACCCGCTCGGAGATCGGCAGCAGGGCGGCGTACTGGTCGCGGGCGGCGGCCACGTCACCCGCTTCCCCGGTCCAGCCGGCGAGGTTGGCCCGGACGATCAGGGTGTCCGGGTGGTCCGGGCCGAGCACCCGCTCGGAGATCGGCAGCAGCCCGGCCCA
>NZ_QHHV01000458.1:0-2664 GCF_003947245.1 Actinoplanes sp. ATCC 53533
CCCGCTGGCCCGCGTGCAGCATGTCGACGACAGTCTTGATGTCGTCCGGGTGATCAAGCAGATGCAGCATGACGACGTTGTAGCCGCCCTCGGCGACCGCGGTCCGGTAGAAGCTGACTCGCTGGTTCTTGAGGGCTAGTTCGTGCCGAGCGGCCATCGCATCGAGCTGGTGGGCATGCTCGGCACGAGTCCGCTCGACCAGGCTTCGGTGCTCCTCCTGCCCGCGCTCCAATGCCCCTTGCAAGAGGGCCAGTTCTTTCGTCCGCTCGGAGTCGATGCGAGCGGCCATGTGCCGTCCTGCTGCCTCGTCGCACAGGACGTTCACCGAGAGCAGGTTCAGCCGCAACCCCTGGCCGATGTCCCGGATCTTCCGCTCCAGGCAGTCGCTCATGTCCTGCTCGGCGCTACCTGAAGTCTCGATGCCATGCCGTCTGCTGATTCCTCGCAGCAGGTGGTCGAGATAGCCCCAGATAATCGGCCGGAAGTCACGAATTCCGGAAAGCACGATCGACGCTGGATCGCTCACCACCCAGGTGAGATTGATCCTGGCCGTGAAGACAAAGGTCTCCTCGGCAGCGGGCAGCGTGAGGCTCAGGGAGGTGGCATGCATCGCTGTGTCCACCTCGTAGCGCCAGTAGCGCCGTTTGACACGCTCACGAAGAGGCGGCGGGGTGCCGACCCTGACGGCAGGATGTCCGGACACCGAGCGAGACAGATGAACCAAGGTGGTGTGGCCGGCAGCCCGGCTCGCCGGGGCATCGAAGGCCAACAGCGGCAGCACCGACACGCCGACGATCGGATCGATGACTTCTGGACGGTTCATCGGGGCTCTCCATCGTTGGTCAAGGTGGCCAGGAGCCGGTCAAGAATTGGTGCGTGTGACTCTTCCCGCGTCCATTGCCGGGCCTCGAACGTGAGCGTCCGCAGTTCCCGGGCGGTTGCCGGCAGAGCAGTGATGAGCTGCATCAGCGTGCGCTCCTGGTCACCCCCCGCGTCGACGTGCTCGGCGAGTTGGCGCAACGCTCTGACCGACACCTGTCCCATTAGCCGATCGCCGTGAGCGCAGCGCCAAAGATAGGCGATTCGCGGAAGATTGCCAGGATCGGCTGTCGCCGCCCGCAGGACGGGAGGAACACGGCTGCCGTCGTCATCGCCCAGATCCGGTGGCCTGCCGACGATGCCGATCAGGGCACCAACGGCGACCTGGTGCGGGCCGACTTCTTTCCTGTCGATCCAGTGGACCATTTGTTCGAGCACGGTGGCACTTTGCGAGGAGCCGCCGTCGCCGAACAGCTCGACGACTGCCCTTGCCGTGGCAAGGATGCGCTTGTCAGGGTCAGACCCGGGCATATGATCGAGCAGGCGGCGGCTGATAATTTCGAGAGCACGCCGACAGTCCGTCCCGCCGACCGGATCGCCGAGCGCTGCCGCCGCCGTGAGCCGCCGATTGTTCTCGAGAGTTCTCAGCGAGCTACCGGCAGACGCCCAATCGTCGAGCAACCTCCAGACGATCTCCTTCAGCGTGCCGCTGAGCGCCGAGGCCCGCAGCGCGACCCCGGCTGCACGGCGCACTTCAGGCTTGTCGCTCTCGGCCCAATCGAGCAGCACCCGCCCCCGTATGAAATCGAAGTCGTATTCCGCCAGCAGCCCGGTGACGACTGCCGCCCGGTCACGCACGTTGGGGTCGTTACTGCCTACGAGACCGCCAAGCCAGTCGAGATAGATCTCCTGGAGATACGGGAACTCCTGCCACAACGTGTAGAGCATGCGCCGGGGAAAGTCCTCGCGGTTGGATCTCACCGCCGTCATGGGGACCGCACCGTACCTTCTCTCCAGCACACTCGCGACCTTCGAGGCGTCCACCGCACCCAACAGCTGACGCGCCGGACGCTTGATGGGCCTGATGAAGGATCTGCCTTCCGGGTCCTCGGCGGATTGCAACACCTCGTCCATGCGACGCGCACCGGCGACGACTGCGGGGAAGGACAAGCCGTCGAGTGCCCCGAGGGCAAGGGCGAATGCCCGGTCCTCACGCTCGGGCAGTTTGGCGAACCAGGCGCTGGTCTGCTCAGCAGCGGCGGCCACCCGTTGGAGCACCTCCGGCAGTGAGCCACCTTCGAGGACCACGTCGCGCAGTGCCACGCCCAGCCGGGCAGCCTCCTCGGCACCGGTCAGACTCGTCTGCGCCTCAATCGCCAGCGGGTCGGCGAGAAGAGCGTTGATCGCTGCCACGGCCGGCGGATCATCCTCGAGATCGACCTGCAGATGCTGTCTCAGCACTGCCGACAGATCCGGCGCAACCGTGAAGATCTGCAGAAGCTCACGAAGTTCGAATGGCCACTTCGCGCCGCCCGGCCAGATGATGACCATTCGCGATCGCCGGATCCGCAGAGCCTCTCGCAGAAGCTCGGCCTCGTGCGCCTCGGCCGTGACGTTGTCGGCTAGTCCGGTCCAGAGATAGCCGGTGTCCTCAGACAGTGCGGCGACTGCCACGTCGGCCATGGTGTCGGCGCCGAACTCCTGCACTCGGCCGTCACAGATCGCGTCCAGCGCGTGGATAGCGGCGTGCCGCTTCCCGAAGCCATGCCCACCGCTGAGGACGACCAAATTCTGATCAAGCAACCGGTCCCATAGTGCCGGATACTCCCGCGGACGGACGAATGA
>NZ_QHHV01000459.1:0-1501 GCF_003947245.1 Actinoplanes sp. ATCC 53533
CGCTGCTGCTGCTCGGCGAGCACCTCGGCTTCGACGTGCAGATCGTCAGCCCCGAGGACGAGGATCGCGAGCTGCTGTCGCGGTTCAACATCGACCTCGACGCCGAGATCGCCGAGGACAGGCTCGTCACCCGGCCGCCGGTCGTGACCGTCATGGGTCACGTCGACCACGGTAAGACGAAGCTGCTGGACGCGATCCGCAAGACCAACGTGGTCGCCGGCGAGGCGGGTGGCATCACCCAGCACATCGGCGCCTACCAGGTCGTCGTCCCGCACCAGGGCGAAGAGCGCGCGATCACCTTCATCGACACTCCGGGCCACGAGGCGTTCACCGCCATGCGTGCCCGTGGTGCCCAGGTGACGGACATCGTGATCCTCGTGGTCGCGGCCGACGACGGCGTCATGCCGCAGACGGTCGAGGCGTTGAACCACGCCAAGGCGGCAGAAGTGCCGATCGTGGTCGCGGTCAACAAGGTCGACAAGCCGGACGCCAACCCGGACAAGGTCCGCCAGCAGTTGACGGACTACGGCCTGCTCGCCGAGGAGTACGGCGGCGACACGATGTTCGTCAACGTGGCCGCCAAGCCGGGCCTCGGCATCGAGGACCTGCTCGAGGCCGTGCTCCTGACCGCCGACGCGTCGCTGGAGCTCACCGCTCCGATCGACGGGCCGGCGCAGGGTGTCGCGGTCGAGGCCCACCTCGACAAGGGTCGTGGCGCGGTTGCCACGGTTCTGGTCCAGAAGGGCACGCTGCGGGCCGGCGACTCGATCGTGGCGGGCGGCGCGCACGGTCGCGTCCGCGCCATGCTCGACGAGAACGGCAACCAGGTTCCCGAGGCGGGTCCGGCGCGTCCGGTCCTGGTGCTCGGTCTGACCTCGGTGCCCAGCGCGGGCGACACGTTCCTCGCAGCCGAGGACGACCGCACGGTGCGGCAGATCGCGGAGCAGCGGCAGGCCCGTCGCCGGGCGGCCAGCTTCGCCAACTCCCGCGGCCGGGCGACGCTCGAGACGCTCATGGAGCAGATCAAGGAGGGCGAGAAGGCTTCGCTCACCCTGGTGCTCAAGGGCGACGGCTCGGGTTCGGTCGAGGCCCTCGAGGACGCGCTGTTCAAGATCGAGATTCCGGACGAGGTGCAGCTCAAGGTCATCCACCGCGGCGTCGGTGCGATCACCGAGAGCGACGTCAACCTGGCGTCGGCGTCCTCGGACCAGACCGCCACGATCATCGGCTTCAATGTCCGGGCCAGCAACAAGGTCAAGGAGATGGCCGACCGCGCCGGCGTGGAGATCCGCTACTACAGCGTCATCTACCAGGCCATCGAGGAGATCGAGGCAGCCCTCAAGGGCCTGCTCAAGCCGGAGTTCGAGGAGGTCGAGCAGGGCACGGCGGAGATCCGCGAGGTGTTCCGCTCGTCCAAGATCGGTCTCATCGCCGGCTGTATGGTCCGCTCGGGCCTCATCCGCCGCAACGCCAAGGCGCGCATCCTGCGCGAGGGCACCGT
>NZ_QHHV01000045.1:0-28964 GCF_003947245.1 Actinoplanes sp. ATCC 53533
GGGCGTGGCTCATCGAATTGCGCCAGATATCGAAGCACGCTGGTGGTGTCGCCGAATTCCGTGCCGAGCACGATTGCCTTCAGCGACCGCGGGACGTCTAGGTAGAGAGGGTTGTCAAGTTCAAGCTCAGGCGGATCGAAACGCACTTGCACGAGCCGGGTCTCCCGCTCGTGCTGCCACACAGTGCTCTTGCGACCGTAGAGCGCCGCGATAGTCCTGGCGTTAAGCAGGCGGCCGAGTGCTGTTCGCAACGAGTCAAGGTGGTCGAACTCGCCTTCAAGCGGAACCTGCAGCGGAGCATCGTGGTACTCCACATCAACGAAGCTGCTGACGCTGTTGGCACGCACCCACGTATCCGACGCCTCCGAGAACTCGGCACCCAGCGTTTCCGCGTCGAATACCAGGCAGACGCCGCGATGGCGATCGCCGTATCGATCCCACATGGCCGAATTGGCCCAGCCACGATCGAAAATTGTCGGACGTGCGTTCGGCCTCGGTGGCCTGTCCCGCCCGAACGAGGCGACGCGAGCGCCGCGCCGCAGAGTCCGGTCCACGTAGGCTTGGAGGGCCGACTCCGTGAGTGGCGGTACAGCGCGAAGGTTCCGGCAGCCGGTCAGATCGTTAGCGCGCCACGAACTGGCTTCCCGTGGGTCGTTCATCGACGCGAAGGCTGCCAACCGAAGGGTTCGGTGCTCCAGGGTCGCCTCGGCGCCATCACGGCCAAGGTATCGGAACAGACTTTGGCCGTGATCGAATCCTTCCAGAGCAGTCAGCCAATGGTCGGCCACCATGAGCGCTCCCTACCGATGTTCCCCGGCCACTGCCAGACGAGCAGCGTGGCGGCCGTCTACGCCCGCCTACCTATGCAACGGGCAGGGAGCGGTTCGGTGATGCTTCGTAAACGATCGACGGCGAACAACCTGATCACCATGCATGATCGGGCGCGCACATCGGTCGCAGCCGGGCTCCGCTAGCAACTCGGCGTGAGTGGGCAAAGGCGAACGTCCGGGTCGACGGCCGGCTCCAATCGCCGCGCAAGGTGGCGTGATCAGTATGACGCCTTGCCGTACCTGGGCTGTGCACGGAACCCGTACGCCGACAGCAAAGTTATGTGGAACTTCCTTCGCATGAAGAAGAGCGGCCCCCAAGGGCCACTCAAAGGGGACAAGATCGCCTGGAAAGGGCCACGACGAACGGGAAGCTACAGACGGCCACGAACCCGGGAGACAGTACCTTGACTGACTACACCGCGACCCTGCCCCGCAAACGCATGGGCGCCGGCGCCCTGTTCACCGACCAGGCCGGCCAGTCCCTGCTCGTCGAACCAATCTATAAACGTGAATGGGAAGTGCCTGGTGGTGCCGTCGAGGCGGACGAGTCGCCGCGCGCAGCCACGGCCCGAGAGATCGAAGAGGAACTCGGCCTTGTCGTGACACCGGGTCGGCTGCTCGTCGTCGACTGGGTGCCTGCCCGGGACGGCCGTACCGAAGGGCTGATGCTGGTCTTCGACGGCGGCGTGCTGACCCCGGCCCAGACCAGCACGATCAGGCTGCCCGCCGACGAACTGCGCAGTTGGGCCTGGTGCGACCAGCAGCAGGCCCAGCAGCGTCTGTCCGGACTACTCGCCCGGCGGGTGGCCGCCGCGCTCGAAGCCGGCGATGACGGTGCCACCGCCTATCTGGAAGACGGCCACCGTTGACGGGCGCACGGATGGCGTGACGAGGAGGGCAGTGTGAACAACGTCCTGGTCGATCTGATCCGGTCCAATTCGTGGATCATGCGGGTGCTCGGCGCGGTCCGCGACGAAGCCACCGCCGACGCCTGGGTCGGTGCCGGCGTCATTCGCGACCTGGTATGGGGTGAGCGCTACGGAGCAGGCTTCTGGCCCGAGCCAGTCCGTGACGTCGACGTGGCCTTCTTCGATCAAGCCGATCTGAGCCGAGCCAACGACGACCACGCGACCGCGCAACTGGCGCGCCGGCTTGCTGGCGTGCCGTGGGAAGCGAAGAACCAGGCCGCCGTGCACACCTGGTACCCGCACAAGTTCGGTGGAGACGCCGTCGAGCCCCTGACATCGATTCGGGACGCCGTCGGGACGTGGCCGGAAGCCGCTACCGCCGTCGCCGTGCGCCTGAGCGTCACCGACGCGATCGAGATCTGCGCCCCGCTCGGTCTCGACGACCTGCTCAACGGGGTCTGGCGACGTAGCCCCCGCCGCATCAGGGTCGAACAATCACGTGCCCGACTCGAACGGCACCAGCCCGGCGCACGATGGCCGCGGGTGACCGTCGTGCCTCCCACATGACCCGAACTTGCGCCTCGAACCCCTGCCGGCTCGTGCTCAGCCGAGGTCCGGCAGTTCGGCGTCGCCGCCCGCCTCTGGCGGCTGGTCCCGGCGCCCGGCGAGCTCGACTACCCCGGGCGGGGCCTGCGGTTGACCGCCGAACCCCGCAGCAGGTCCGCTACCACCCTTTCGCCCGCGACGTCGTGCTGACGCTAGCCCAGGCCGATCGATGGTCGTCGTCCACGCTGCGAGGAATGGCTGCGTGGATGGGCCTCCAGGACTGAGATTTGCCCCCGGACCCGACAGCAAAGCATCGCGACCACCTGCCCAGCGGCATCTTTTGGACTCCACTGGGTTAAGTATCGGCACCGCGGTTGGCGCTGAGATTGATACGGTGCGTCGTTCAGGAAGCCGGAGCGGACTGAGGCCCATTGGTCTGATAGCCCGCGGCGGTCCATTGGCTCGTTCCACCCGAATCGAAGGATGTCAGCGTGACTCACGACGAGGACTCACCCGCCAAATTGGATACAGGCGTTCCCCATACCGCGCGGATCTGGAACTATTTGCTCGGCGGCAAGGACAACTTCGCCGTCGACCGGGCAGTCGGCGATCAGATTCTCGTCGGTCAGCCGGCGCTCGCCGAGAACGCCAGGCTCAGCCGCGCCTTCCTCGTCCGCGCGGTGACCTATCTGGCCGGCGAGGCGGGTGTGCGCCAGTTCCTGGACATCGGCACCGGCCTGCCCACCGCCAACAACACCCACGAGGTGGCCCAGTCGGTGGCCCCGAGCAGTCGCATCGTCTACGTCGACAACGACCCGCTCGTGCTCGCGCACGCCCGCGCCCTGCTGACCAGCAAGCCCGAGGGCCGCACCAACTACGTCGACGCCAACCTGTACGACACCGACCTGGTCCTCCGCGAGGCGGCCCGCACCCTCGACTTCACCGAGCCGGTCGCGGTGCTGTTCATGGGCGTCCTCGGCCACGTCGAGGACGATTCCGTCGCGATGGGCATCGTCCGGAAGGCGATGGACGCCGTGCCGTCCGGCAGTTACCTCGCCGTGTGCGATGCCACCGACGCTACGCCCGAGGTCGTCGAGGCCGCCCGCCTCTGGAACCAGTCCGCCGCGCTCCCGTACCACCTGCGCAGCAGCGAGCGCCTCGCCCAGTTCTTCGAGGCGCTGGAGCTGGTCGAGCCGGGTCTGGTCTCGGTGACCAAGTGGCGGCCGGAGGGCGACGCGGAAGAGATCGACCAGTACGGCGCCGTGGGGCGCAAGCCGTAGTCCACTCCCAAGTCTGAAGGACACTTGCCGCCCTGGAAGGGTGGCGGTGATGCCGGCGGCATCACTGGTGAGCTGCTGCGGGGCGGGTTTGTGGACGCGCAGGTGCGCTGCTGGCGGTATCACCTGCGCAGTTCTGGTAACTGACTACCGGACGGGGGACGGGATCTTCTCCAGCCCGGCCTTCAGCGGGAGTGTCTGGCGGAACGTCGACGGACAGGGATTTGTGATCCGGTGGGCCGCCATCGACGTGCTCCTTCGAGATCTACTTCCGGCCCGTCACCGGTGAGAGAGCTTCTGACACCGAAGTGACAGGGATGGGACGGTGCGGGTGTGGGACCCGGGCACCAGCGCGCACCTGCACGAGCTGACCGGCCACACCGATGGGTGTCATCGGTGGCGGCGCTGCCGCGCCCGTACCCGGGCGTCTGAAAGGACTACCTGACCGATGCGCATGGACTGGACCGCGTTGCCCGTAGCCGTCACGACGGAGGTAGCTGACCGCCTCGGCGAAACTCACGCCATCCCGGCTACGACCGGCGCCCATGCGGAGATAGCCGCAACCGTCACCGGGACGGACGGGAAGGTCTTCGTGAAGGCGGCCCACACCGACTTCGGGGTCCGGTCACTGCGCTACGAGCTGCGGGTGAGTGAGGCTGTCAGGGTGTCGTACTCACCCGCGGTCGAATGGCATTTCGAGGAGGCCGGCTGGCTGGTGGTGGCGTTCGAGCACTGCGCGGGCCGACATGCCGACCTGGGGCCGGGCAGCCCTGACCTCGAACTGCTCGACGAGTTCCTGACGGAACTCGGAGAGACACCTGCGCCGCCCGACGTGGCACTGTTCAGCCCCAGAGGACGGCTCGGATTCGAGCATCCGGCTATGGACGGCGACAGGCTGGTCCACACCGACCTCACCGCGGCCAATCTGATCGTGACCCCGGAAGGGTTGCGGGTCGTCGACTGGGCCTTCGCTACCAAGGCGGCCTCGTGGTTCGAGCTGGCTTCGCTGACGCACTGGCTCATTGGCGCCGGCCATACGCCTGACCAGGCTGAGCAGTGGTTGGCGCGACACCCCGCGTGGCGGCTGACCGAACCAGAGGTCTTGGATTACTTCGCGACCCGGAACGCGGAGAAGTGGGCCTGCAAGTCGGCGGGAACAACCACGGCATGGATGCATGACCTCGCGGCCTGGACGTCTCAATGGTCGGCGTATCGGCACCAGACCAGCAAGATCGCCCCGACCAACTAACCCGCACAGCTGACCCCGACTCGCGAGAGGAGGGTGACTCCACGATGGTGACGAAGTAGTCTCGCATCCGACCAGGCAGGGTGACGGGCAACGATGCCTCCGCACCGTCCCACATCGCTAGGTCAGCGGAGGATCTGGCTGGTCGTGGCGTAGTGGAAGCGGCGGCGATCTTGCCGTCTGGCTCTGCGCGGCCGGGCTCACCCCTGGGGGTGATCACGACCCCCATCAGGGCTCGCCCGTGGGCACGGTTCACCAGCGATCAGCTCGCGGTCATGAACGTACGGGCCGCGGCTTTGCTGGGCCGTTCGAGACGTGGCAGGTCTACTTGCAGGACCACGCAGCGCGCCGTGGCCGTTGCCACGGCGGCGCCCTCGTCCACGACGCCGATGCCGCGCCTTTTCGGGGTCATGTGTCAAACTGTGTACCCGCGCTGCCTGCCGTAACGGGATGGGTCTCATGGCTCGAAAGGGCAAGTTCCACCGTCTGGTCGACGATTTCGTGGCTACGGTCACCGAACTTGGCGGCCGGGTTGACCCGAGCGTGGTCGCCGACGAACTCCAGTCCCGCATCGATGCGATCGCCGTGCAGCTCCGCGTCACCCCACAGACCGTGTTGCGGTCCTATATCGACGACGGCTGGGGTCGGCAGATGGCGACCGCCATGATGGCCGACGTGCACGGCCGGGAGGCTGTCGAGGCCGCAGGGCCCGACGAACACGTCGGGGTCCGCGTCGCCGCGCGGCTGCTCGCCGCGCTCGGCCAGGCCATCCTGTTCGCCACGGTCAACCAGGACGCCACCGAGCCGGTACCGCGGCTGGATGTCCGGATCGCGGCCGAGGCGGTCACCGGACTGAGTATGGCCGTCCACGACCGTCCGAGTGAGGCGGACCTCGTCGTGGTCAGTGCGCAAGTCGTGACGTGGACCCGCATCACGCTGGAGGCGTTCCGCGAACAGGTGAGCGCCGGCGCGTGGTCGTCGTGCCCGTGCGGGGAGGATCACGGCCAGGCCGACACTGACGCCGCTGTGCTCCGCGCCGTGAGCGCGGACCTGCTGTTCCTACCGGCCGCCGACTTGTTGGCCCGGCCGGGCCGCTGATGAGCCCGATGACCGTGCCGGCCGTGACCATGGTGTGATGGCCGCCGATGAGCTCGACGAGCTGGACTGGGTTGTATGGAACCTGGAGGTCTCGGATCCAGGTGAACTGACCGAGCCCGGCGTAAGTGAGCGCACCACACCGGCGGTGACGCAGATGGCTGGCTCGCCCGGGTGCGTGTTCATCCAGTGCAGTGATGACGACGCCGTCGATGGGGTGCCCTACTACTCGTGGCTGGTGCGGGTGCCACGCGAGGAGCATCTGCGTCGCGACGATCAGGGCGTCCCCGTGGTGGTCGGCGCGCTGCACGCGCACCTGCGTACGCAGGTCCCGGAGCGGGTTGACCAGTGGCGGGTCTACCCCGACCGTGGCCTGTCCAGGCGCGATGAGGCCGGGCGTGTCCTGCGCCACGCGTACGACGATCTCCTGGACCCGCTGGAGACCGTCCTGCTGGGTCTTCGCCGCGACGGTGCCCATGAGATGGATCCCGAGGCTCGTTGCTGGTGGCGGAGCAACGACCGCACTGCTCTGGCCGGAACCTACACCCTGTGGCTGTGCCAAGACCCCGACGTCGACGGTGCCGCGCGCTGGCTGCTGGTGAACGCCGGGCTGGCCGTCACCGACACCTTCTGGGACGGCCGACACGGCCAAGGACTGCGGCGCTTCGGCGTCAAGCCAGACAGCCCGGTGCTGGTATGGCCCCGGCCTGTCGCCCACCAGTGGCTGATCACCGTCACCACCGGGAGTTTCATGATCCCGCCGACCGCGTCGCGTCCGGACGCCGTCGGTGCGTCGTACCGGTGGACGTCGCGTGACGGCACGGCACTCGCCCACCGCGTAGGCGTTGATCTTCGTGCGCTGCTGCATGGCGGACACTGACCGGCAGCACTCGGCCACCACGCCCGCTCGCCGTTATTCGCGTCGGTTGCGGGCCTCGCGAACGCCCTCCTCGGGGCACGGGCCGTCCCACCGCGCTCGCCGCCACCCGACCGGATCGCCGCACCTTGACCACGGTGCACGCACCCGCGTCCTCGGACCCGGCCACTGCCGGCAGGACACGCAGCTGCGGCGTCCGCGTTGCCCAGCACTCCGGCGGCTGGTCCGGGCCCAGGTCGTCGCTGGGCCGCTGCCACGCCGCCCGCATCACGGCGTCCACCTGCTGGCCCGCCGCGAGCCCAGCCCACATGATCGCGACGACCTGCTCGGCGATGACCTCGGCAGGACCACCGCGAAACCGGATGGCTCGGGGGCGCGGGAGACGCCTCGCCCGGACCGCCGAGATGCCTCACCACGGCCACGCGTACCGCGAGCAGGGACGATTCCCGCCGTCCCGGAGCTCGGCCACGGCGGGAATCGTGGATCATCGACGCTGACCGCGCGGCCACCGTCCCAGTCGTCGACGAAACGATCCAGCGCACAGCAACGGCGTTCGTCGCGCCCGCGGCCCGGGCGCGCTCGCTGGCCCAGATCCGGGCCTGACCCTGATGCGGCGACACTCCCTTACGGTGTGAACCGGTGGCCGGCGTGGGTGACGCTGACGAGGTAGTTCATCGGCACGGGGAACGGGTCTTGGCAGGCTGCCGGCGCCAGCAGCAGAGCTGTCCGGTCGGCACTGACCGCATGCAGGGAAGCTTCCACGGTGGCGATCAACGGCCCGTGCCGGCCGGTGCTCGGCGTCAGCCGGTGCGGTGCGGCGCCTGCGAAGGCCAGGGCGGTGCGGACGCCGCCGTCCCGGTCGACGTGCACGTGTTCGACGGTTCCGCTGTAGCCGTGACCCATCGGGTCGCTCGGTAGCTCGACGGCGATGAGGACCCGGCAGCCGCCGTCGCCGCGGCGCAGCGCCTGGGCCAGCAGGTCGACGTCGTCGACCCCGGCGAGGAACACCGTGCCGGGGGTCCACGCTTGCTCAGCTTCCCATGGCTGCCATCCACGCTCGACGGGGTCGGTGCGATCCCACCGCGGCGGATGCGCGTCGGGCGCGAACGGCCGCTGATAGGAGTGCCGCAGCGTCGGGTCGGCGGCGTCGTCGCGGGCCAGCCGGACCAGTTCGGAGGGCTCGGACCGGCCTGGCACGTCCTGCGGCAACAGCGGCAACCCGCAACGGGCGAGACGTTTCCGGACGATCCCCCGGTCGGTACGGCCGCCGGACAACGGCACCGCCGTCAGCTTCGGGGAAACAGCGGCGACCTGCTCGGCGGCGTACCCGGGCACTCGCAGGACCGCGATCTGCGGCCGGTGCGTACCGTACCCGCCCTCCCATTGGAAAGTGTTGCCGTCGGCGTGCCCCCACCAGCTCGGGTGCAGGCCGACGTACCGGTCGACGGCTGCCACGACGGGGAACTGGGCGAGGAAGGCCAGCGGTGCGTCCTCGGCGCGCGTCGGTGGCCACAGCGGCACCGCCAGGGCGTACTGCGTTTCAGTGGCCTGGTCGCCCGTCAGGTTGGCGAGTTCTTGGGTGAGGTCGGTCAGCCACCGCTGGACGACGCCGGTGACGTACGCGTGGTAGACACGTCGGGCCCACGTGTGCGGGCAGTCACCGTCGGTGACTGGCACGTCCGGTTGGCACGGCAACGCGGCCAGGTCGTGCACGTGGTCGTAGCGGGCCAGGACCGCGGCCAGAACCGGCGCGTCGATCGTGCCGGGATCGCAGCGCCGGCGGTGCAGCGTCCGCCAGGTGCTGGCCGCGATCGACCACGCGTCCGCGCCCGCTTCGTGTCGGTCACGGGCGCCGATGCGGTGGATCTCGGCGGACTCCGCCTGCGCCGTGGTGCCCGCGGCCACATTCGCGATCGTGCGGATCAGCCGGGAGTCGAGCTCCGGGTCGCCGATCAACGCTGCGACCTCGTCCAGGATGTCGGTGATCTGCGCGACCACCGACGCGCGGGCGACGCGGATGCCGGACACCGTCGCCGACCATTTCCTGTTCCCGCGGAACGGTTCGAGGAGACGCTCGCCGGTCAGGGCCGGGACCGGAGGCTGGGTTCTCATCCGTGCGTAGGTGGTCCACGTCCAGGTCGTCGCCGTGCCGGCAAGTCTCTTCCGCCAATAGGTGACCCAGGTGGCGCCGGCCTGCAGCGCCTGCACGGCGTACAGGGCGGCGTCGAGGTACGGATCGAGCTCGTCTCGTTTCCAGCAGTTGCGGCACAGCCGCGCCCAGTCGAGACCGAGGACAGGCTCACGATGGACGGCGAGCTGGCCGTTGGCGTTACGGCAGGCGTGCTCGGTCCGATGCCACTTCCCGCCGGCGGAAGCGACAGTCAAGGACGCGTGGGTAACTGGCCCGGGCGGAACCCCGACAGCGGCGAAGTCCTCGGCGGACGGTGCGGTCCCGGTCCATTTCACGTCAACGTCCTTACTGCCCGTCCCGCGATCGCAGCCGCGACCCCACCGACTGCACGCTGTGCACCCTATCGCCACGCTCCACCGGGGGCCGGAATGCTCCGAATGTCGCGAGACCCCACCGCAGGACAAGCGCCGGCGATGGGAGCGGTCCATGATGACTGGCGAGTTGGAGCGCCATGGGGGCACCGCGGCCTTGCGCCTCGCGGTCGGCGAGCGCGCCTGTCTGTCACACGGTAACCCGCGGCACGAGGCACGCCGCTGATTGCCGTCGCATCGGCGTTGCGGTCCACAGGGGCAGCCGCGACTGCGGTGGATCGAAGCGGGCGGGACTACCTCGGACTACCGCAGACAACTATCGCACGCACGGGGTTTCGTAGATCGTCGAGAAACGCAGACGGCGAATGTGTACAAGCGACGCTCGAAGCGGCGATCCCGCTTCGGGGAACATCCTGTGCCCACCGACAAGAAGCAGCTACTTCGGGTGGCGGACCCAACGACGTATTCGGCGTCGATCGTCCCTGAAAGGAGCCGCGCCCGCATTTCCCCGAAAGGTGACACACGCGCGAGTGAATGGAGAAAGCGGCGTGTTTCACCGGAATCGGGATCTGGTCGCCCGACGCGGGAGGCTGCCGTGGCCACCGAGCCCGTAATCCATCGCATTCGCTGTCTGCGTGGCCGGTGTCATCACGCCGCCGTAATCGACGAAATCGTCCACGACGACAAAGGACCGATCTGAATGACCAGGACTATCGCGCGCGTCATCGCCCTCGTCGCTGTCGCGCTGACCGCCACACTCGCCGCTGCCACGCCTGCGCAGGCCGCCACGATCCGCCAGATCAAGACGGTCAAGGACGGCACCTGCGTGCGCCCGACCACCAAACCGACCGACCTGCGCGCCCGGAGCTGCAGCACCAAGCCCATCAAAGCGCGGGACTGGCAGGTGATTGCCGTCGGGAAGCTGAACGGGCATCCAGTGTGGCAGCTCAAGAACCGCAACACCGGCAAGTGTCTGGCCCGCTCCGGGACGACCGGCCTCGGCGTCCCCTCCTCCCAGTCGTGTGGGCTCGGCGCCAGCACCTACTGGGAGGTTTTCACGATCAAGAACGGCAGCAAGACCACGGCGATCGTGCTCAAGAGCTTCAGTGCCTTCGCGTGGGCCGGCCGGCACGCCTGCCTGCGCTACGAGGGCAAATACCACGCCGCGAACGTCGAACTCGCCACCTGCAACGTCCGGCAGACCCTCCAACGCTGGCGTCCCTGACCGGCGCCGACGCAACCATCGGCGCTGCCTGCGTCGTTGAACCTCGCCGGCCCGGACCGCAAATCCTCGTTCGCTGCTGGCCGTGTACGGCCGGGCCGGATCACGCACCGCCGCCAACCGCAACGGCTGCAGTCGTGGTCTCTGCACGCCCCGCTTGTGGCACCGGCAAGCCCCTTCCGGCGGTGGCGCCGATATCCGAACTCGCACCACGTGTCCGGGTTAAGGATGGCCGGCCCTGTTCGCGCCGCCCGCGCCCGCGCACAGCAGCACGTCTCGCCGTAGCCGCCGTCCGGCCGGACCCGCCGGACCCGCCCTCCCGCGTGAGCAGCTCAACCCATCCCGTTCACCCCAGCAGACATGCCCATGGAGCAACCATGCGAAAGATCCTCATCGTCGGTGCCGGGCAGGCCGGCCTCCAACTCGCCCTGAGCCTGCTGACACACGGCTACGAGGTAGCCGTCGTATCGGCGACCACCCCGGAGCAGATCCGAGCTGGTCGCCCGCAGGGCATACCAGCATTGTTCGCACCGGCGCTGGCCACCGAACGCGGCTACCGGCTCAACCTGTTCGGCACGGCCACGCCGCCGCTGTACGGCGCCCGCGTCACCGTTGCTGGCCCGTCTGGCTGGCCGGTGTTGGCGTTCAACGCCGAGTTGGAACGCCCAGGCCGGTGCACCGACCTGCGCGTCAAGACCGCGGCCTGGCTTGAACTCGCCGAGCAGCGCGGCGCCACGGTCATCTACCAGCAGGTGACCGCCCAGGACCTGGACGTCATCACCGCCGACGGCGGATTCGACCTGGCGATCGTCGCCGCCGGCTGCGGTGACCTGACCAACGTTTTCGGCACCGATCCTGTGCGTACGGTCCACGATCGTCCCCAGCGGGTTGTTGCCGGCGCCTACGTGCAGGGCCTGCGACCGGACCCGCACTGGGCGGATACCCACCTCGAGTTCCACACCGTGCCCGGCATCGGTGAACTGTTGGTGGTTCCCGCAGTGAGCCTGTCAGGGCCCTGCCACGCCCTGGCTTTCGAAGCCCTGCCCGGCGGGCCGGCCGATCAGTGGCCGGGGGCCGCGATCGACCCGGAGAAGATCCTGGACCTGATCGTCGACCTGGTTCACACGTTCACGCCGTGGGTGGCTGAACGAGTTCGACAGGTGAGGCTCGGCGACCCGAACGGTGCGGTGTATGGGCGAGTTCATCCCCGCGTGCGCCACCCGGTCGCGCACCTTCCTAGCGGCGGCATCGCGATGGGCCTGGGTGACGCGCTCATCGTCAACGACCCGGTTGGCGGACAGGGCGCCAACCTCGCCGCCAAGGCCGCAGCCTTCACCGTCGGCGCGATCCTCGCCCACGGCATGCAGCCGTTCGGCGAGGCATGGATGAACGCCACGTTTGAGGCGTTCTGGTCCAGCCACGGCGCCGCAGCGACCACCCTGACTAATACGCTGCTGAGCCCGCCAGCACCGCACATGATGGAACTGTTCGCCGTCTCAGCCGGGAACCCGCAGGTAGCGGCCCGGTTCGCCGCCGGTCTGGCCGACCCGGCCGACATGACCTGGTTCACCCATCCCGACGCTGCCGCCAGCTACCTCGCCACCGTCACCAAGG
This sequence comes from Actinoplanes sp. ATCC 53533, assembly GCF_003947245.1. NCBI lineage: Bacteria > Bacillati > Actinomycetota > Actinomycetes > Micromonosporales > Micromonosporaceae > Actinoplanes > Actinoplanes sp. ATCC 53533. The sequence goes on from NZ_QHHV01000045.1 coordinate 12,118, forward strand.
ACCACCAGCCGGACAAGCTCGCCGGCCCCCGCGGCGGCGACCGGGTCTGGCCGCTCAACGCGCGCCGCCGGCCGCGGCCAGGGTTGAGGCAGCTACCCACCTCCCGCCGGAGCAGGCCATGACGGGCTGGCTCCTGCTGGGCGCGGCGATCGTCGCGGAGGTCCTCGCGACCACCGCGCTGACCTACTCCGACGGCCTGACCCGCCACACGCTGACCATCGTGACCGCCGTGCTGTACGTCCTGTCGTACATCAGCCTGGCCCGAGCCCTCAAGGCCGGCATGGAGATCAGCGTCGCGTACGCGGTCTGGTCCGGAGTCGGTACCGCCGCCCTCGCCGTCATCGGGGTGCTGTTGTTCGGCGAATCCATGACACCGCACAAGATCGCCGCCATCGTCCTGATCGTCGCCGGCGTGATCTTGCTGAATTTCTCCGCCACCACACCAACCCCGGAGCTGGCACAAGCCGTGCAGGTCCGCGTCGACGTTACCGACACCGCCGAATCCATCCCCGAGATGAGGACAAGATCATGACCGCCGTAAATCCTCTCGCCCGGTCCACCACATCCGAGCGGGGCTCCGCGCAGGCACCGCGCGGCACTACCCGGTTCGTCGTCGAGGCGTTGCGCGCGCCGCACCAGATCGGGGCCATCGCGCAGAGCGGGCCACGCCTGGCGGCCCAGGCCGCCGGTCTACTCGCTCCCCACGGCGGCCCGCAAACGGTCGTCGAACTAGGCCCCGGTGCCGGCGCCATCAGCGACACGCTGAGCGCGCATCTCCCGCCCGGAAGCAGATTGCTCGGCGTCGAGATCAACGCGGCGATGGTGGAGCACCTGACCGAAACGCGACCGTGGCTCGACGTCATCCACGGCAACGCCGCAGACCTCCCCGCCCTGCTGCGCACCGCGCAGCTCCCACCCGCTGACCTGATCGTCAGCGCATTGCCCTGGTCCGTGATCGCCGCTACGACACAACAGCGCATCCTGCACGCCATCACCGAAGCCATGCACCCGAACGGCACCTTCACGACCGTGGTCACCCTTCCCGCCCGGCTGCTGCCCTCGGCACAGCGGTTCCGCCGGCGACTCCACGACACGTTCGGTTCCGTTTCCCAGACCCGGACCGTGTGGCGCAACATCCCACCCGCGCGCCTCTACATCTGCCGCGGCCCCTCCGCCCGGCCCTGGACCGCACCACGCCATCGCCATCCAGCCGCAGCAGCCCCCTTGCTCGTCGACCAAACCGCAGGATCGCGCTGACCTGAACCACGACCACGACCACGGCGAACTGGTCGGCAGCCGGCATGCGGGCTCGCGAAGCTGCCAGCTCGCCGCCGTCAACGAGCTAGCCACCCCCGGGCGCTATCGGACTCGCCGAGCGACACGTGCTCGGACTAACCCCAGGACAACGCAGGACTATCGCGGACTACTATCGCAAGCCGCCGTTTCCGTAGATCGTCGACGTAGGCAAATGACGACGAATCAAAGGGGACCGTGTAGTGATTCCGGTCGGCCAGTTGCCCAGAACTACACAACTGCAGGCGTCCATGGGCGGGTGCGGCCACCAGAATGCTGGGCTTGGCATTCTGCAAAGCCATTTCGCTCCTGAGCCGCGAACAAGAACGCGGCGGGGAACGGCACTGAAGGGGGATTGTCTTCCGTATTTCGAAATATGGGTGCCCGCGATCGAGGAACGCCGCCGCGAATCCCATCACGAACAGGTGCTGCCGCAGGTGAATCACCTGCTATTGGCACCGCCCAGAACCACCACCACGTCCGAACCGGGAAAGGAACCCATCATGAAGATCATCCTCGCCACCGCACTGATCGCCGCAGCCTCGCTCGCCGTCGCCGCAGTGCCGATCACCGCCCCGGCATCGTCAGCGCTCGGGTACGCGGCCGCGGCGGTTCCGCCCCCGGCCGAGCCGCTGGCCAAGTTCACCTCGTCCGCCCTCATCGCAACCTTCAGTGGCGCGGCCACCGAAAGGCTCCGGGGCGGCTGACTTGGCGACACCAGCGGCAGAACTGCAGACCAGCAGGGTCGCCAGGACCGTCAGGTCCCCCGTGGTGGTGGCCCGCTCCTGCATCTGACCGCCGGATGCCGGCCACCGGGACCGTTGTGGATCCCGGAGGCCGGCAATCCGTGCCGCCGAGCCGCCGCCAGGTGTCGGCCGCCGCGATGACCCTGCCGAGCTGGTCGGGCTGTCGGCCACCTTTGGCAGGACTCGCCGGTGGTCGCTGACGCCGAGAACCGGCCGGGCGAGTTGACGGCCCGCCGCCGGCTCCATGCGAGACACCGCGGCGTGCCGCACACCTGGCACGACCGAATCGCTACGGCGCCATCCAGCGCTTGGCCGCGCCGTGTGCTGACGCGCCGATCGGTGGATCGCTGCCTAACCGCACGGCGTGTCCACCGCCACGACGCACCCGCGTCGCCCGCACCCCGTCCACGGCTTCGCCGTGCCGACATACCCCCGCCATACCCCGAGACGACGACGGATCTCGTCGACGCATCGAAGGAGCATCCATGCGAAACGCCCTCACCCGCATCGTCACCATCGCCGCCGTCGCCCTGGGCCTCACGCTCACCGCCACCGCACCGGTGCTGGCCAGCGCGGACAAGTGCAAAGGCGACGCCTTCGCCAGCTGCGTCGCGGTCAACGGGAAGAAGCGGCACGTCAACTGGATCAAGAGCCGTGTCGCGCTCTACGCCAAAACGTGCCGGTACGGCCACAGCCAAGTGCTGATCAACAACAAGCACTATGCCGACTCCAACGGCGGCAGGGACAAGGACTACTGCTCCAAGTCCGTGTTCGGCGACGAAGTCACCACCGGTACCTGGAAGGTCAACCGCAACTACGCCAAGGGCACCAAGATCTGCAGCAAGTTCTGGGTGCGCACCGGCGCTACCGGGCCGGGAACGGTCAACGGCTACCAGAGCCTCGGCACCGCCTGCGCCACGATCGGCTGACCCCGCCACCCCAGCGACAAACCGGTGATGCCGCCAGCATCACCCACCAGAGCCGCCCGCATAGCCGCCGGGCGGCCCTGACCTACGCCGCACCGGCGGCCCTGCTCCACCTCACCCGCGACTTTCCGGGGAGAACTCCATGACCACCACCCTGCACGACGCCGCCAACACCGCTTCCACGCCACGCGTGCTGCGCCGGTACCGCGTCGCTATCAGCACCATGTTCGCCATCGCCGGCGTGATCATCGGCGCCTGGACCGCCCGCATCCCCGCCATCCAGCACCACCTCGACCTGACCGACAGCCACCTCAGCATCGTCCTGCTCGCCCTCGCGTGCGGGGGACTGGTCGGCATGCGCTGCGCCGGACGGCTCGTCGACCGCCACGGCAGCACCCGGGTCATGACCGTCACCTCCCTGACTCTCGGCGCCGCGCTGACGGTCACCGCCTACGCGCCCAACATGGCCACCCTCGCCCTGGCCCTGCTCGCCCTCGGCACTGTGCACGGCACCCTCAACGTCGCCATGAACGCGGCCGCCGTGGCGTGCCAAACCGCTTACCGGCGACCGATCATGACCTCGTTCCACGCGCAGTTCAGCATCGGCGGGGTCGCCGGCGCCGCCGCTGCCGCCGGCTGCGCCCATGTCCACCTCAGCGTCGGACACACCTTCGCCGGCGTCGGCGCCGCGCTGACCGTCGCGGCGTTCTGGGCGATACGCCGACTGAACCTCGCGCCGAACACCGAGGCCGTTGGCGAGCGACCGGCGTCGACGCCCGAGCGCGGGCGCGGCCCTGGGCGTCGCCGGGTGGCGTTGCTCGGCCTGCTCGCGTTCTGTGCGTTGATCAGCGAGGGCGCGGCCGCCGACTGGAGCAGCGTCTACCTCGACCGGCTCGGCGCGTCACCCGCCTACGCCGCGGCGGCGTACGCCGCGTTCGCCGGCTGTATGACCCTCGGGCGCCTCACCGGCGACCGCCTTACCGCCGGGGTCGCCCCCGTCACGCTGCTGCGTGGCTGCGGTCTGATCGCCGGCGGCGGCCTGGCCGCCGGCGTCCTCATCGGCAGCCCTGCCGCGGCGATCATCGGATTCGGGTGCCTTGGCGCTGGTCTGTCCTGCGTCATCCCGCTGCTGTATTCCACCGCCGGCAACCTCGACCCAGACCGGCCCGGCGCCGCCCTCTCGCGCGTCTCGGCAGTGGGCTACCTCGGCTACGTCACCGGTCCCGTAATCATCGGCGGCGCCGCCACGCACGTCGGACTGGGCCACGCGCTCCTCATCCTGCCAGTCCTGGCCGCGCTCCTCGTCGCCGCCGCACCCGTCGTGCGGCCAGCAGCCGCTCGACCGACCCCGCTGCCGAGCGCCACGAGCAGCTGAGAGCTACCAAGGGGGTGCCGAGGCGTCGGGGCTTCTAGGCGACACCGTGCTGCCGCTGGGTGACCTCGGTCGCCTTGGCCTCGATCAGGTCGCTCATGTCGATGCCCGCCTCGGCCAGCACTTTTTCGAGGCCGTCGATGGTAAGCCCGTCAACGACGTTGTCGTTGTGGAGAAGCCGGAAGAACTGGTCGTCGCCGCGGCGGACGACTTCGACCTGCCATTGCTCGTCCGGAGTTTTGAGTGCACCCTCCACTTCGTCGGGCGCCGGCGACACAGCAGGCGTCGGTGCGCGGTGAACGGATGATGGACTGCGGTCGGGTCTCAGCTCTCGCCACGAAGAATGGCGGAGTCTGTTCTCCGGCGTCCAGCTCCTGAACTCCACCTCGCCGACGAGTACCGGCTCTACCCAGATGGCGCGGCGGGCCCGTTCGCGGGGAACGTCCGGTACCGGCGGGGTAGTGCGTTCGAGCGGCTCGAGTTGCTGGTGGAGGTGCCGAAGCGCGATGTCGGTAAAGCCGGTGCCGACATCTCCGGCGTACACCAGCTGGTCGCGCTCGTCGTAGACCGCGAGCAGGACCGATCCGAGGGTGCCGGCCCGGCGGCCCTCCCCGAGCCGCCACCCGATCACGATCACTTCCTGAGTCCGGACCAACGGCACCTTCGTGAAGTCGGTCGACCTCTTCCCGGGCCGGTACGGGGCGCTCAGCCGTTTCGCCACCACGCCTTCCAGGCCGGCGAGCTCCGCCGCCTCCAGAATGCTTTGCCCGTCAACATTGACGAAGTTGCGCGGAACTCGCATGTGCACCCCGGACAGGCCGAGCCCGTCGAGCACATCCCGGCGGGTGATATACGGCATCGAGGTCACGTCCTCGGCCCCGAGGCGCAGCACATCGAACACGTAGTAGCTGACCGGCGTGGCGTCGAGCAGCGCCCGGGACGGCTCGGCCACGTGCATTCGGGCCTGGAGCCGACTGAAACTGGGCCGCTCGCCGGGCTCCAGCGCGACGATCTCCCCGTCTAGCACCGCGTCGCGTCCGTCGAGCAGCATGCCGAGCTCCTGCAGTTCGGGGTAGTGGGAGGTGATGTCGTTGGCGTTCCGCTGTACAGCCGCACCTCGCCGTGCTGCACGTAGGCGACCGACCTGACACCGTCGAACTTTCATCTCATAGGCCCATCCGCTGCCCCGCGGCAGCGGGCCGGCAGCGGCCAGCATCGGCGGGATCAACTCGAACGGCGGCATCACTCGCACCCGTCCTCGACCCGAATCTCCCTGAAGTCTCCGGACCTGAGCCCGTGGCGTTGGAAGAGTTTTAGCAGTTCAGGCCGCGTCCGGACGTATTCGACAGCGCTGTTGTGCCGGAGTTCGATCCACTCGCGCAGGCCGTCGCCGCGGTCGAGCCAGACGGTCTCGACCTGCCAGCCAGCGTGTTCAAGCACGGGTAGCACTTGTCCAGTCACTCTCATGAGTGATCCTTTGCGCAACACCAAGGGCCGAACTACAGCGGTGTGGTTTACCTGCGGGCAGGAGCTGGGAACACGACCGTGGCCGTCCTCGGCAGGGCTGCCCGCCCCCGCCCAGAAGCGGTCAGCCGGAGCTCCTGGGTACGCAGCCGTCCGTGCCCGCGCCCCAGCCCGGTCCAGACCTTGCTCGTGCACTCGATCACCAGGTCAGACCCGGGCCACGCCGACGTCGGAATCAGGACGGTGCCACGCTGCCGGGCCCTGGCCTGAAGCGACCGGATCACCGGCTCAGTGAAGTCTGGCGGGGGCGCCACCACGACCAGGTCCACCCCGTCGATCAGTTCCCCGTCAAGTCCTTGTGTTCAATCGCCTCCGCCTGATTCTCACCTGAAGACAACGCCTCCATGCGCTTGCTGTGTGTCGGCGCCCAACGCCTGACCCCGACCGGCAGGTCTTGGTCCAGATCCCGAACTGGTACGCGAACCGCTCGACGTCGACCGCGACTCGGTCGTGTCGGCCCGCTCCAGCAGGGTCAGGGCGCCAGCGATGCGCGCCCGGCCACCATCGCAGGTCAGCGATATCCGTTGCTTCCGGCCCGTACTGCCGGAATCCCTGACGTGCGCAAGACGACGAGCAGTCGCCGTTGTCTAGCTGTTCGCCGAAACTACGGCAATCCTCTACTCTGTGTAACTTCTCAATCTCACCGCGTAAGGATTGCTGTCCGATTCGGATATCTTGTTGGATAAGTTGTGACATGGGTGGCTAAGTGTGTCTGGTCCGATTCTGACGGCCAAAATTTCTCTCTGGATGACCGATGCGGGACTGGGCGGGTGGTTCAGGCGTGGCCGCCGGGCGGTGGATCCATTGCCGTGGTGCGTGGAGCCATGCTCGTGGCTCGCCCATTGATCTGGTGCTGCCGTTCCCTATTTCGGGGTCGGCGCTATTCGACGCGAGGTTTGAATGTCTCGACCCCCACGGCGCAAGTCAGCCAAGGCTGTCGCATCTTCCACTGACGCCCCCGAATCGCATTCTGGGAAATCGGTTCAACGAAAGGTAGCCATGGCTGATTTCTTTTCCCCGTTTCGCCGGCGGGCGGGCATCGGGATGGCTGCGGCAACCGGTCTGATGGTGGTGGTGTCGATGGCGGCCGTGCCAGCCCGTGCCGACACGCCGTCGGATGCGCCGTCGGACACGCTGAGCTGGGTGCCGGAGGGCGTGCGCGCCGCGATGACCGCTGCCAAGGAGACCAGCAAGCGCGTCAAGATCGACGATGCGACCACCGAGACGTCGGAGTTCTACGCAACGCCCGACGGCAAGATCGCCGCGAAGATCTCGGCGAATATCGAGCGTTTCAGCCGTGATGGGGCCTGGGTGCCGATCGACCTCACCCTGCGGAAGCAAGCCGACGGTTCGGTGGCCCCTACCGCCTATCCGCAGGACATGCGGTTCTCCGGTAAGCGCGCCGCCGAGACCGGTGACCTCATGGCCATGGGATCCGGCGACGAGAAGATCACCGTGGGCTGGCAAACCGCGCTGCCGGAACCCACGCTGGCCGGCAGCAAAGCCACCTACCCCGAGGTCATGCCGGGCGTAGACCTGGTGGTCCAGGCCACCCAGACCGGTTTCGAACAGTTCACGGTCCTAAAAACGGCCGCAGCCGCGAAGTACGTCGACCAGATCACGTTGCCGCTCTCTGGCCCGGGCGTCTCGGTCGTGAGAACTGATAAGAAAGGCAACATTCGGGTCCATAGCCGCGGCGGAGAGCAGCATACGGCCATCCCGACGCCAATGATGTGGGACTCGCGATCGGCGACACACGGCGGCCCGCCTAAGCGCCGTCAGGTCACTGCGGACATCACCCACACCACGCCGGCACAGGCCCGAAAGGGACGGGACGCCACCGACCCGGTCAACCTTACGCTCAAGCCGGATAAGAACTGGTTGACCAGCCCCGACACCGTCTACCCGGTCACCATCGACCCGTACTACGACTGGTCCACCACGGCCGGCAGCACCACGGTGGTCAAGGGCTACGCGACTGGCTGGCCGGACTCGGACTCCCTGTTCGTCGGCACCTACGACAGCACCTGGACTGGCCGTTCGTTCATCAGCTGGTGGGCGACGGGCCTGCAAGGATTCCAGGTCGACCAGGCCACCCTGCACCTGGCCAACCCGTACTCCACGACGTGCTCGCAGACCCCGTGGGAGATCTGGACCACCGACCCGATCACCGCCGACACGTCCTGGACCAACCAGCCGGAATGGCAGGTAAAGGAAGCCACGTCGACGAGCACCAGCTGCAACGACGGCTGGGTCACCGCGGACGCCACCAGCTTCTTCCAGCGGGCCGTCGAGAAGCAGGTAGGCCAGCCCACCATGGGGCTGCGGACCGCCGACGAGACCGCCACCAACCAGTACAAGCAGTTCTCGTCATGGAACGCCGCCGACTCGTCAAAGTCGCCCTTCGTCGAGGTGTGGTACAGCCTGCCACCCAACCCCGTGGACCCGGACGCCGGTCTGTGGGCGAACCAAAGCACACTGAGCGACTTCGCAGACTGGACTGTCGCCGAGGTTGGCACCACGAGCGGCTACATCGAGTCCGTCAACGAGGCGAAAACCACGTCGGTCACCCTGCTGTGGGCCGGACCGCCGAACGCGATGCAGGCAGCCGTGCTCGCCGAAGCCCAGCGCCGTACCATCACCGCCACCGTCAAACAGCGCGTATACACCAAGGACCAGCTCGCTCAGGCAGCCGATGCCGCCCTGGCCAGCGCCACCTCCGGCTCGGGAGTTTTCGCCAACTTCACCATCGGCACGACGGCGGCCGTCTCACCCGAGTTCGACGGCGTCATCATCACCGGGCAGCACAAATCCAACCCCGCCGACACCGCCGCCGCCGACCAGGCGCTGTCCCAGCAAGCCACCCAGGCGTTGGGCGTCGCGGTGAAGGTCCAGACCGCCCCGATGCCTACTAACACCGGCACCACGCGAGGCACCGACACCTCCCCGTTCAACGCCGGCGCCTACATGGCTCCTGGCTGCACGCTGGGCTTCGGCCTAAGAATCGGCTCGGCTACCTACACCACAACCGCGCGCCACTGCGATGCGCAGTCTTATTCGGCGAACGACGCAACCGTCGCCAGAAAATACGGCACGAAGCTGGTCGCCCGCGATGGCGCTGCCAGACTGCTGACCGCAGGCGGATCCCGGCTCATGTTCTACGGCGGCTACAACAGCTCGCTGAAGGCAACCGTCGTCCGTCACCCGAGCACCGGCGCCGGCGCGAATATCAACCCTGGCGATTACGTGTGCACCAGTGGCGGCAACTCCGGCAGCCACTGCGGCGGCGGAGCAAACATGAAGGTAATAAAGGGGGGCGTTAAGTACGAAGACGGATACGGAATCACATCCACAATCCTCGCCAAACGGATCGACGGCGGCCTCGCCGCGGTGCGGGGCGACAGTGGCGGGCCTGTCTACCGGAACACGCCCGGCGTGTTTGGCGCTACGAACGTCTACGCCGTCGGGATGATCCAAGCAGGCATGGGCGACAAAGTGCCGTGCGGGTCGTTGCGTCAATCCACCGGCTTGTGCTACTCGGAGGTTCTTTACACTTCGATCAATACCATTATCCGAGGCGTTTCCGGCTCTTCTCTCGTCACTGGCTAACAGCAGCCCGGGTGGAGGTGAATGCGTCTACGTACGTGTTCGCCTCCACTTTTTTGGCCAGCTATGTGGCATCCTTCCCGGCGAGAAAGCAGCACTAATGTCCGGCTGCGGCATCGGTGCGCCGAAACGGGGCGTACCGGTTTACAGGAACCGGCGGTACCATTCCGATCAACCGCGACCAGGCCGATCGAAGGAAAGATATGACGTTCGATGAACACGCCGGCAGCTCGGCGCATCGGGCGCTGGTGCGCCCGGATGCGCCGTCGGCCGGCATGAGGACCGGCCCCGACTCGATGCGCCGCCGCCGGCTCCTGATGGCCGCGGCCGTTGCCCTCACCGTCATCGCTGGTGTCACCGGAGCGCATGCCGCATCGGCAGCCGCAAGTAAACCGGACCGTAAAAAGCCCCAGCCCGCGGCGTCGGGCTCCGAGGAGGATCTCTGGCGCCGCCAGGATCAGCTCAGCGCTCTTTGCGACTGGATCGACGCCCAGCCCGGCATCAAGACCAGCGGCTACGTCACCTCCATCAACGACCCGGAAGTCGGCTCCACCGTCCTGGTGTGGCACGGGCCGCCCGACCGCATGCAGCAGCAGATCATGGACGAAGCGCGCCGCCGGAACATCCCCATCTCCATCCAACAACGCAACCACAGCATGAACGACCTCGAACGGGCCGTTGATCAGCTCATCGCCATCAAGTCGGGCACCGGCGAGTTCCAGAACTTCAAGGTCAGCACAGTCGCCACCTTCGACATCAACTTCGACGGGGTCACCGTCCAAGGCGACTACATCCATCCCCCAGCCGAAGGCGTCCAAGTCGCAGACACCGCACTCGCGCAGACTTTGGCCGCCAAGACCGGCGTAGCGGTCGCGATCGAACACGGCCAGATCCAGCTCCTGTGACTGGTCCGGCCGAAAGCGCGTCCGCACCAGGCACCTCGACTCAAGATCGTCCTTAACGCCTAAAAGCTCCTAACACGATCTCGGGTTGGTCCATTTGATCAATCGGCGCCAGCAGATCATGGCGCAGGCGAGGCTGACGAGGCCGTCGTGGAGGTCGAGGCGGCGTTCCCAGCGCACGGCGAGTCTGCGGAATTGGTGGAGCAGGGCGAAGCTCTGTTCGACGACGTAGCGGAGTTTGCCCAGGCCTTTGATGTGGGGAGTCTTGGGTTTGGCGATGATCGGTTCGGTGCCGCGCTCGCGGCACGCTTGGCGGAAGGCTTCGCTGCTGTATCCCTTGTCGGCCAGCAGCACGGCGAAGCGGCGCCGGGGCCTGCCTGGTCGTCCGGCGATCGGTGGGTAGCAGTCGAGCAGGTCGAGCGCAGGGCTGATGTCGGGGACGTTCGCGCCGCTGGTCAGCACGTAGATCGGGGTGCCGTTGCCGTCGCAGATCAGGTGGTGCTTCGAGCCGGGTTTGCCGCGGTTGACCGGCGACGGGCCTGTTCCGGCGCCCCCTTTTTAGCGTCGATGTGACTGCCGTCCATCGCCGCTCTCGACCAGTCGATCCGGTTCACCGCGTTCAGCTTGCCGAGGAGTATCTGGTGCACCTGGTCGAAGACCCCGGCCTCGGTCCAGCGCTCCAGCCGGCGCCAGCACGTCATCCCTGAGCCGAAGCCGAGTTCCTGCGGCAGGTCTTCCCAGCCGATCCCGGTGTGCAGCACGAACAGGATGCCTTGCAGGCAGAGACGGTCCGGAATCGGTTTCGGGCCCGGGGCCTTCTCCGGCCACGGCGGCAGCACCGGCTCGATCAGCTTCCACAACTCGTCATCAACGCTCCACGGCTTCCCCACGACCGGCGAACGAGACTGATCTTCACTGCGTGGCGCTGATCATCATCTATTCAGCAGATCGTGTTAGCCTCCGTCTTTCATTAAGCCCGGTGGATTGGTTGGTGTGGTGATCTGGGTGAGGTGGTGGCGGTCGTTCTGTTGTTGGGTAGCGGGTATCACCCGGCCGTAGGCCGGGTTGCTCCGTGTCCCTGATCGTGGTGGATGTGCCGGATTCTGTTGTCAGGTCACGGGTTCGGGTAGCCGGTCGAGCCGGTGGAACGCGGTGATGAGCTGGTCGGTCCAGGGCCAGCCGGCGGCGATGCGCAGGGTCGTGGTGCGGGCGGTGCGGCTGATCTTCGCGGCGACGTGCAGGAGCCGGTAACGCAATTTCTTCGGCTCCGCGACCGTGTGAGCACCTTCGAGGAGTAGGTGCTGGGTCCAGGCGAGCAGGTCGATACCGGTCAGAGCCAGTTGCAGCCACACCTTGTTGATCGCGAACACGCGAGACGGGAACCGGCCGAAGCCGGTGTTCTTACCGGTGCGGATCCGGTCCTCGACCCGGGCGTGGGTGCGGTGGCGGACCTCCAGGAACTGGATCGGGTTGCCAGCGGGGGGTGTGTCGGTGGCGAAGACCTGGTGCCGCATCCCGTTGACGTGGTCGAACAAGGTCAGCTGTGCTCCCGGGTGCGGTCGTTCCCGGCGGCAGATCAACCGGGTGCCGGCCGGGAAACCGGCCAGCGGTACCGGGTCGACAAGGTCGGTCAGCTCGACAAGTTCGGCCCCGTCACGCAGGCCGCCATCAGCGTTGAGGGCGGGAACCCAGTCGGTGGCGGCGGTGATCGCGGCCCGCACCGCCTCACCGATGGCGACGCCGACGGAGAACTGCGTGTCCAGACCGTGTTCGCGCAGGCCGCGGATGTGGGCGAGGAACGCGTGGCTGCTGCCCGCCGAATCAGACCGGATGAGGATCGGATTGCCGTAACGGTATGGCTCTGGGATCTGATCAAGGGCCCGGTCCAGCACGATGATGTGGTCGGCGGCGGTGTTCGATCCGGCGTTGCCCGCACGCAGCAACCCGGCCAGGGCTTCACCGGTGCCGTCCAGGAAACACAGCAGCGGGTGGAAACCGAACGTGTGCTTCCAGGTTGCCGCCGCCGATTCCTTCTCGGAATGACACAACACGATGGTCGCGTCGATGTCGAGGACGAAGCCTGGAAGCACACGATCGAGCACGGTCGTGGCCGGCACCCGGCCACGAGTCTCGGCCAGCTGCAACCAGGCCAACTCCCGCGCCGCCGCGCGAGCAGCACGTAGACGGGCCAACGCCGGCTCGTCGATCGCGGCCAGGACCCGCCACGCCGTCGCGTCCGAGGCCACCGCTCCGAACAGATCCGGTTGCTGGCGCAACACGCCCAGATCAGCGATCGTTTCCCCGCCATCGGCCAGCAACACCGCCAGATCGACAGCAACCCGGCCAGGCTCGTGTGCGGAACGACGTTGCCGGTCCAGACCCAACGCTTGAATGAAACTCCTGGTCAGACCGGTCTTATCGGCAAGGTCGGTGAGCAGACGCGTGCCGGCATGACCGACCACGCCACGAGCACCACCGGTGACGACAACCTTCGGACGCGTGCCGGTACTCTGCACCTTGAGAGTGCCTTCCGTGACAGACGATCTTGACCCTAGACAAGTCAGATCATCCCAGATCAGAAGGCACTTTCGCGTACCCGGGTGTCGCCACCACCCACCCTTACTGAAGGGCCGAGGTTAGGAGCTCTAAAGCCTTATCCCCTCCGGCGGTGCGAAGCTGAGCTCAGCTAGTGCGTGGGGGGGAAGAGGATGAGATTGTCGGGGACCTCGTCCGGGTTGTTCGCGGAGGCGGCACCTATTGGGACGGTCGACTCGGGCGTTTTCGAGAGTTCGAGTGTGGTGCGTAGAACGGTGTTGGCGAGGGCCAGGTTCGTGACGAGGTGCCGAAGTTTGTCGATCTCGGCAGCTTGATCCGTGACCGTCTTGGTGAGCCTTTCGACGGGGGGCTTGCCCCCGGATCTTGGACACGGGGTTTATGCGGCCGCTGTCAGCGTAGCCGGTGTTGCTGAGGTGCGTTCGTAGGTGATCGGTGATTGTTGTCCGAGCTGGGAGTGGCGGCGGACGGTGTTGTAGCGGTGCAGCCAGCGGAAGCTGGTGAGTCGGGCCTCGCGTTCGTCGGTGAACGCGCGGCGGCCTTGCAGGGTCTCGCGTTTGAAGGTCGCGTTGAACGACTCGGCGAGGGCGTTGTCGGCCGAGCTACCGACCTTGCTCATCGATTGGCGGACCCCGGCCTGGGCGCAGGCTTCGGCGAAGGCCCGGGACGTGTATTGCGCTCCGTGATCGGTGTGCATGATTGCCTCGTCGAGGCTGCCGCGAGTGCGCTGCGCCGCGTGCAGCGCGTCAACGTCGAGGTCGGTGCGCATGTGATCGGCGATCGCCCAGCCGGTCAGCCGGCGCGAATGTAGGTCGATAACCGTTGCCAGGTAAAGGAATCCGCGTTCACCTACCGGCAGATAGGTGATGTCGCCGACGTAACGTTGGTTGACCGCCGGGGCGGTGAAATCCCGGCCGATCAGGTCCGGTGCCTTGCTCGCGGCCGGGTCCGCGATGGTGGTCTGCACCCGGCGGCGTAGTCGCAGGCTCTGCACGCCGAAGCGGCGCATCACCCGGGCGACCCGCTTGTGGTTCACATGCTGGCCGGTGTCGTGCAGCTCGGCGGTGATCCGCGGTGCGCCGTAGGTACCGTCAGAGCCGGCGTGGGCCTGCCGGATCCGGCCGGCCAGGACCCGGTCCGCGGCGTCGCGGGCAGCCCGATCGTCCGCGGTGGCCTTCCAGTAGTAGTAACTCGACCGGGCGAGTCCGATGATCGTGCACAACCGCTTCACGCCGTAGCGTGTGTGGTGGTCGGCGACGAACTGGAAGCGGTTCAGGACGCGTCAACTAACTACTGCTTGGTTCTGCGGTTGATGCGGTAGCGATCGCGTTGTGGAGGGCTTCGATCGTGCGGGGCGGGTGGATGTTGCGGGATCCGGTAAGGACCGCCGCGGCCGCGGGGCCGCCAGCGAGGCCGAGAAGGGGCATCGTTCGGTGAGCGTGGTAGCTGAGCGTGTTGCGGTCGCGGCCGAGCAGCCGAGCCGCGAGAGTGAGTGTGATGTTGTTGCGGCGGCTCAGGATCGCGGCTAGGACGCGGTGGCGGTGGTCGAGGAAACCGAAGCCGGGGTTGTAGCCGCGCCGGTTGATGCCCTTCCTCTTCTGTCGTTCGGCTTCGGCCAGCGTTCGGCGCCAGGGCTCGAGGTCGGTGACAAGTTGGTCGAACTGCTCGCGGGACATGCCGGTCAGGGCGGGGTGGGTGAGCAGGTGGGTGGCCTCGGCCGGGATCGGTGCCGGGGCTGCGGCAGCGTGGTCGGGTTCGGCCGCTGGTGGCTTTTGAGGGTCGTAGGGGGCGATGGTGTAGTTCCATTCGCCGTGGAAGTCGTCGCGTTCGACCCGGCGCAGGATCGCGGTGCGTTCGTCCTTGGTCAGCGTGCGCCCGGTCGGGTAGTCGTTGTCATCCAGCACGGCACTGACGGTCAGGCCGGCGCTGGTGCGGGTGGCCGAGATGCTCTGCAGCAATACGTCTTAGCTGGTCAGGGGCGGCCGCGCAGGTTGTGGGTGATACGGGAGAACAGGCGGTGCTCGACCTTGTTCCATTTCGAGGTCCCGGGTGGGAAGTGCAGGACGGTGACGGTAATGCCTGCCTCGTCGGCGAATGCGGCCAGGTCATGCTTGAACAGGTGCGAGTCGGCGGAGTTCGCGCCCCCGGAGTCGGCAGTGATCAGGAGGCGGGTCGCTGCCGGATAGTCGGAGCGGCCTTGCTCGTTCCACCAGCGGCGGATGGATTCGACCGCGAACGCGGCTGTGTTGCGGTCGGTGCCCACGTTCACCCAGCCGGAGTCCTGTCCCAGGTCGTAGACGCCATACGGGATGGCGACCGGTGTCGAGGCGTCAGTGAAGTCGTGATCGGGGGCCGTGATCGGTTCTCCTTTCCGGCGGTAGGAGCGACCCGGGCGGGCGAAGTCACCGATCGGTTCCTTTTTCTTGGCGTCCACGCTCACTACCGGCAAGGCCTCGGCGAGGAACTGCTCGACCGTCGTGTTGATGTGCCGAAACTGGGCGTCGCGGTCCGGAACCTGGCTACCCGCGCGCCGTTTGGCCATACCTTGAAGACTGAACCCCATCGATCGCAGCAGCGCTCCCACGACCGGGGCACTGACCTGATGCCCTGCCGCGCTCAACTCCCGGGCAAGATCCCGCAGCGACGCAGTGGTCCAGCGCAGCGCAGAAACCGGGCACCCGGCCTCCCGCGGCTCGATCAGCGCCTGCAGCGCCGGCCGAAGGCCCGGATCACGCTCGGTCGCTGGCTTGCGTCCGCCACCGGCACGGCGCACCCGTCCCAGCACCGGCGTGCCGCCAGCAAGTTCGGCACGTCCCCGCGCGATCGTCGACTCCGACACCTCCGCCAGCCGGGCCACCGCGGCGATTCCGCCATGTCCGAGCGCACCTGCCTCAGCCGCCAGGAACAAGCGGCGCTGCCGCTCGTTCAGGTGCGGCAACAAGGCGGCGAACTTTGCATCCAGAACCGCTATGACCGCTTCCGAGATCTTCACCGAGGCCAAATACCACAATGGACACCAAGCGCTGATCAACCCGGCAGTAAATTCCTTACGCGTCCTCACCAGCGCGTCTCCCCGGCGAAATACCGGGCCGCCTTACGCAGAATGTCCCGCTCTTCCTCCAGTTCCCGGACCCGGCGGCGCAGCTCGGCGTTCTCGTCCTCGACCGAGCCAGCAGCCGCCTGCGGTCTCGCCGAGGCGGCCGGGCCGTCACCGCGTCGCTGATCGTCGGCACGGACCCAGCTGCGCACCGTCTCCCGGTTGACGCCCAGGTCATCAGCGATCGACGCGATCGTCGCACCCGGCCGAGACCGGTACAACGCGACCGCGTCGGCCTTGAACTGCTTCGGATAGTGCTTGTTCACCATGTCTTGCAGGACTCCTGATCTACCGAGACCTTCAAGATCCCAGTCTCAAAGTGTCCAAGATCAGGGGGCAACACCCCCTGCAGGTCACCCAGCCTCCGCGGTGTCAACTACCGTGCTTCGGCTCAGGTCCTTGGAAGCGCCCTACCGGCTGATGCAGGCCGAGCCTGAGGCGAAGAGCGCGTGGACGCAGGCCCGACCACTTCGATGCCGGTCACGGCCAGCGGGCGCAAATGATCACCGCGTGCCGCTGACCGACGACCGCCTTCGCGCCACGCTCAGTCACCACGAGCGTCCGGTCGGCGAGCGGATCGCGGTAGATGAACGCGTCTGACGGCGGAAGCGGACCGACGCGGTGCCGCCAGTTACGGCACCGCGATGGCTGTCGTCGTGTGGTGTTTGTGGGTATGCCCATCGAAGCGGCATCCTGTGGCGATGCCAATTCAGTCCCCTGCCGCCCGGCCCTGCGGTACGTGTCCCTACCGTAGGGACTGCCCGTCCGGTATATGGACGGGCGAAACGTACGGCCGACTGGTGCTGTACGACCTTCCGACGGCGCTCC
>NZ_QHHV01000460.1:0-958 GCF_003947245.1 Actinoplanes sp. ATCC 53533
AGACCTCGGGAACGCCGCAGACCTCGGGAACGCCCGCAGACCTCGGGAACGCCGCAGACCTCGGGAACGCCCGCAGACCTCGGGAACGCCCGCAGACCTCGGGAACGCCCGCAGACCTCGGGAACGCCCGCAGACCTCGGGAACGCCCGCTCGCCGTCACACGGCGTCGCGCCCAAATCGCGGCAGGACCGATGACATGCCTTTCTGGATCACCTTTGCCACCCAATTCTGACGGGTGTGACGCTGGTCATGAAATTGGTATCGCCTGTCATTGATCGGGGCCTGTGATCTTGGTTCGTGTCCGGAATAATTGGTGACATGGGGCAACTCCAATTGTTTTCCCGGGCCGAACTCGCGGGCCTACGCGACCGAACGAAGGCACGCAATTATTCGGCGAGCCGTGACGAGTTTCGCCGCGATCATGAACGACGCCGCGCATGGGGTCTACAACGTCGTCACGCCGAGCGGCTGCGACACGTCCGCGAGCAGCAGGCAGGCTGCTGGCCCGAAGATCTCCAGATCAAGCCCACCAGCCTCGAAACCGACCGACCGGGCCCGGCAGATCCCCCGCCGGCGCACACGCCGCCACCCTCTCGTGCGGCGCGCCAGCCGGCTCAAAGCCGCCACCCACAGACCAGCCAGGGAACGCACGCCAAACCGGTCGAGCACCCCGAACCAGTCGTCCAGGCCGCGCAGGCCGAACCGGTCGAACAGGCCGAACGGGCCACGCCGGTTGAGCAGGCCGAGCCGATCGGCGCAGGCCAAGCCGGTCGAACAGGCCGGAGCAGCTGAGCAAGCCGCGCAGCCCGGGCCGGTCGAGCAGGCCAAGCGGGCCGGACCAGCTGAGCAAGCCGCGCAGCCCGGGCCGGTCGAGCAGGCCGAACGGGCCGAACAGGCCAAGCCAGCCGCGCAGGCCAAGCCGATCGAACAGGCCGGGCCAGCTGAGCAAGCCACGCGG
>NZ_QHHV01000461.1:0-2038 GCF_003947245.1 Actinoplanes sp. ATCC 53533
CGACGCCGTCGTCACCTGGATGGGTGATCTCCCAGGCCAGTCCGGCTCCCACCAGCGTCGCTGCCAGGGGTATCAGCACGCCCAAGTGGATGCGCTTGAGGTCGCCGCCGCGGTGCGCGAAGCCGAGCACCCAGCAGGACATGAAGGTCAGCACGTCGGTGGCGGCAGAGCCGAGTGCCTCCCCCAGGATCGGCGGCGCGTTCTCCAAAGTGGCCAGCCCGGCGATCGGGGTGCCCACGGTCATCAAGCGGGCACGTTGGTAGCACCGAAGCAGTAACGGTGAGAGCAGCACCAGCCATAGGTACGCGACCAGGTACCACAACACGCCGGTGACCGGCTCGGCCCAGCCGGCGGTCGGAGGTTCCACGATCGGGACCAGCCACAGCAGCAACGCCGGCCACTGCGGTCGGTCCTGCCACCCGGCTACGAGCATCACCGGGATCAGGAGCACGCCCATCACCCAGAGCGCGGGCAGCAGCCGGCGCAGCCGGCCGGTGATCGCCTGCTCGGTGGAACGCCGCATCGAGGTGGCCATCAAGGACCCGCCGAGAGCGAACATCACACCCATCGACGGAAAAACCATCGCGAGCCATGGCAGAGGGAACATGTGATAGACGACGACCCGGACCAACGCCACCGCACGCAGCGTGTCGAAATAGCGATCCCGGCGAACCTGCGGCCCCTTCTCGCCGGTGGTGCTCCCGTACCCGCCGGGTTGATCGTCGTCGACCGGATTCATGCGGTCGAGCCTACGAAGAGGACGACCCATTCCCGGGCCCGTTGTCCCCCGGCCGATGGAGGCCTTTCGGGCAGGAACTCCGCCGCCTGACAACGTAACGATCGCTATGAACGATCGTTGTCGACGCCTGCCGCTGGTCACGACGAGGGCGAGTGGCTCAACTCCGCACGAGATCCTGAACCTCAGGGCTATGCTCGCCGCGAACTGCCCCGCTGGCGACCTGATGGTCCGCCAACCCGGCTGGACCGCAGGATCGCACCGGCCCAGTCTCACGAAGCCGTCTGAGAATCAGCCGTTGTCGCTGCGGCCAGCCAGGTGGCGCATCTTCCGACCACCTGGCCAAATGACCTTGCTGTCTCTGCGGTGGTGGACAACCCCTCTCGGCCTGTTTGGTGATCATGATAGAGCCGCAGGACAGGATCGGGTTGATGCTGCAACCGGGGCTGTACGTCGGGTTCTTGAGAAGTCGGGTTCTTGAGAAGGAGTACCTTCTCCACCGCGAGTGTGAACGCGGCGGCGCCGCCGATCAGGCCAGCGATCAGCAGCAGCAGGCCGGTCCCGGTCGATCGCCGGGCCTCCGGATCGGTTTCCGCGTCCGCGGCGGGCCGGTTGGACACCTGTGCGGTCGGCGCCTGCGGCGACGGCGGTGTGAAAGAGGTCATCCGCGCGTAGCCGACCGCGGCGATCCGCGCGGCGGCGACAGCGACCGCGGTGAGAGTGAGGACCGTTCTGCGGGAAGTGTCAGCATGTCGTTCAGAGCTGACTGCGGATGTCGCAGGCGAACCGGTCGACGTCGGTGAGGTGGGGAAACCGGCCAGCAGCGCCGTACACGGAATAGCGCCAGCCGCCGTTGACCGTCCGTGGCGCGTGGCGTGGAGCCGAAACCGGCGGCCGGCTGTGGATGGCCAGGCGCGAGGTCCACCTGTTCATCGCCGTCATCGGTGCGTCGGAGGCGACACCGTTCCACGGGTCGATGTATCCGCTGTACGCGTGCAACAGCGCAGCACAGAGGGTCAATTTTCGGAAACCGGCGACAACGGTGTTGTACCTGTTGCTCGGGAGCCTGCGCTGCGGCTTCGGGCACGCGGATACCTTCCCTTCCCGGCGGCGTCGAAGTCCTACCGTTGCCGCACTCCAGTGGGTTACACCAGGCCCCGCAGTTTGGCGGCGAGGATGTCGGCGCGCACACCGGAGTTCGGGCAGCCGCCAAAGTGGTGCAGCGCTACCACGCGGTTCGTCGCCCGCGACAGGACCGGGCTTCCGGAGGAACCACCCTCTGTGTCGCAGTAGTAGGCGATG
>NZ_QHHV01000462.1:0-1396 GCF_003947245.1 Actinoplanes sp. ATCC 53533
TGCTCGACGCGCTCGCCGCGCTGATCGTGCGGATGCACCTCACCGGCTTCTCGTGGGGTGACTGCTCGCTGTCCAACACGCTGTTCCGGCGGGACGCGGGCGCCTTCGCGGCATACCTGGTCGACGCGGAGACCGGCAACCTGTATCCGAAGCTCTCCGAGGGTCAGCGCAGCGAGGACATCGAGATCCTGCGGCTGAACATCTTCGGCGAGTGCCTCGACCTGGAGGCCGCCGAGCTGCTGCACGAGGCGATCGACCCGGAGGCCGTGGTCGACGACATCGTGGCCCGCTACGAGCGGCTCTGGCACGAGGTCACCTACGAGCAGGAGGTGCCCCGCGACGCCCGGCACGACATCGAGGGCCGCATCCGCCGGCTCAACGAGCTGGGCTTCGACGTCGCCGAGGTGGACTTGTCCACGGTGGACGGCGGCTACCGGGTCCGGCCCAAGGTCGTGGACGCCGGCTATCACACCCGCCGGCTGCTGCGCCTGACCGGCCTGGACGCCGAGGAAAATCAGGCCCGCCAGCTGCTCAACGACCTGGACGCCTACCGGGCGGAGTCGGATCTGGTCGACGAGCAGCAGGCCGCGCACCGCTGGCTGACCGAGGTCTTCGAGCCGGTGGTGCGCGCGGTGCCGGCCAACCTGCGCCGCAAGCTGGAGCCGCAGGAGATCTTCTCGCAGATCATCCAGCACAAGTGGCTGCTGTCCGAGCGGGCCGGCCGCGACGTCGGCATGGCCCCGGCAGTGCAGTCCTATCTGACCGACGTGCTCGCCCACAAGCCCGACGAGCAGGCTGTCCTGGGCGTCGAGGTGAGCGCGCTCTAGCCGGGCCCTCCGCCAGGAGGTCCCGCCGCGCGCGACGAGATGTGTGCGGGGGAAGGCGCGGAGCTATGCACCGTCGTTGCCGTCGCGCAGGGAATGGATCATCCTCTGCAGGATCCGGAACGCGCCTGACTGCTCGGCCTCGGTCAGGCCGGCCAGCATTCTGATCTCGACGGACCGGACCGCTACGGTCGCCTTCTCGAGGCTCCGTCGGCCGCGAGGCGTGAGGCTCGTGGGAAGCACCTTCCCGACGGGCGCCTGCGCGGGCCTGGTCACGTAGCCCTCTCGCTCCAGCGCCTGGAGCAGCACGTTCATCGACTGCCGTGTCACGAACGCGCCCCGCGCGAGCTCTGAGTTGGACAAGCCCGGTCGTTGCGCCAGCAGCTCGAGGCAGGAGTAGTGCGTCACGCTCATCCCGAGCGGCCGCAGCACCTCCTCCATGGCTGCGCGGAGGGCGCTCGACGCCTCTTTCAGCAGGTAGCCCAGTGACGTCTGCAGGTCGACACCGTCTTGACTCATGTCAGCATTCTGACATAGAGTGGCCCGTGTCAGAAAACTGACATGGAGAGAAG
>NZ_QHHV01000463.1:0-5459 GCF_003947245.1 Actinoplanes sp. ATCC 53533
ATCTTCCGCGACGGCTGGCGCAATCTGCATACTTCAGCGCCCTGCGAGATCGACCTGATCGCTCGCCTCGACGGCGTCGCCGCGCCCCTGCGGATTCGGCGAAGCTGGTCCGAGGACGCCACCGAGCCGGGTCAGGCCAAGATCTCTCTGCCCGATATCGAAGCCCTCGGCTGGCAACAGTCGATGGACACTTACCGCCCGTTCCTCACCGCGAACGACCTCGGCCGGCTGATGTCGTCGCGGCCCAGTGAACTGTTCGACGCCATGGCTCCACTGCTCGCCATCGAACCGGTCACCGATGCCGAGACCCGGCTCAAGAATCTTCGCAAGATCTACGACGATCGGGCGAAGGCCGTTCGATCCGGGCGGACGGTATTGCGCACTTCCCTGGAAGAGGTGGACGACGATCGGGCCAGGACTGCCGCCAAGCTGCTTGCCGCCACTCGGCCTGACCTCGACGCGATCGACCATCTACTCGGCAACGACGACGAGGCCAACCCGTCGACTGCCACCTATCGCAAGATCGCTGCGAGCACCGACCCCGCGTCACCCGAGGAGGTAGCTGCGATTGCCGAACGGCTCGTCGTTTCCGCATCGGCCCTCGCCGTCCTCCCCGTCGCGGAGAACGACCTCACTCGGCTCCTGCAGATGGCAGTCGGTCACTTCCAGCAGCACGGGGCCGGCACCTGCCCGGTCTGCGGCACTGGTCAGCTCGACCAGGCCTGGCTCGACGCCGCCGAGGCGAAACTTGGACAGGCGCGACACGCAACCGATGCTCGGCGCGAAGCAGATGAGGCAGTCCGGAGCGCGCGCCGCGACGCGGCGCGGCTGCTCACCTTCACGATCGAACTTCCGGCTGGGGCCGAAGACCTACCCACAGAGGTACGGGATGAGCTCGCGGCCGCCGTACAGGGGTGGCAATCCGTTGCCGCAGACTGCGACCACCAACTGCTCGCCAATCATCTGCGGTCCCGCTACGCGACGCTACAGACCGCAGCCGAACGTGCCCGCAACGCCGCCGCGGCCTGGCTGCGCACCAGGCACGACGCGTGGCGAGAACGCGCCGCTGATCTGCAGAACTGGCTGACCGCGGCGCGTCAGGTTCGGCAGGAAGAGGATGTTCTCGGCCTCCTCAAGACTGCGCTGACGTGGATCAAGCTGGCCATCGCCGAGCTACGCACAGCCCAGCTCGCACCGTTCGCGAACCAGTCTCAGCAGATCTGGGAGCAGCTACGCCAAGAGAGCAACGTCGAGTTGGCCGGCATGACCTTGGACGGTTCCAGCACCCGCCGGCGGGTCGCCTTCCCCGCGACCGTCGACGGCGCAGCCACCTCAGCCATGGCGGTAATGAGCCAAGGCGAACTGCACGCGCTCGGGCTGGCTGTCTTCCTCCCCCGCGCGACCGCGGACGCCAGCCCATTCCGGTTCCTCATCATCGACGACCCGGTGCAGAGCATGGACCCGTCCAAGGTCGACGGCCTCGCCCAGGTCCTCGCCGAGCTGGCCCAGGACCGCCAGGTCGTGGTCTTCAGTCATGACGACCGGCTGCCCGAGGCCGTACGCCGCCTGGAGATCGATGCCGTCATCTGGGAAGTCACCCGGCGGAGCAACTCCGAGGTGGAGATCCGCAAGAACCTCGACCCCGCCGAGCGGTATTTGTCCGACGCCCGGGCACTCGCCAAGACCGACGAGATTCCCGTCGAACTGCGTTCACCGCTGGTGACGAGCTGCTGCCGGTCGGCGCTTGAAGCGGTCCTCCACCAGCGTGTACGGGCCTTACGGATCGGCCGGGGCGAGCGCCACGGAGACGTCGAGACGCTGTTGGACTCCGCGAAAACCACAACCCAGGTAGCTGCGCTGGCCTTGTTCGATGACGCCGATGCGGGCGGACGCGTGTTCAGCTACTTCAACCACAAACTCGGGCCATGGGCCGGCGACGCCTTTCGCGCCTGCAAAGAGGGCGTGCACGGCGCCGCGGTAGCCGACCCGGAACGGCTGGTCGGCCAAGTCACCCAAATGGTGGAGGCGGTTCGATGACTTCGCCGCAGACGTACCTCGACGAGGTCGAACGCCTGATGGCCGTACCGGCCCGAGGAACCCGAGGGCTATGGCCCCGCGCCTCCGCCTGGCTTCTCCGGCTGGCCCTCGAATCGGCGCTCGATCAGTACTGGGACGACACGGCGCCGGCCATCGGTGCTTGCCGCAATCGCCGCTCGCAGATCCTGATGCTGAGCCGCTACATCGGAGCGACGAGCTCCCGTCGCGTGGCGATGCTCTGGTGGTCGCTGTCGCGCGCTGGTCATCATCACAGCTACGAGTTGGCACTGACCGCCGGAGAGCTGACGCACTTGCACGCCGAGGTTCGTGAGGTCGTCACCTTTCTGCATCAGAAGCATCCGTGATGAGGCAGCGGCGGGGGCTGATCTTGGACAAGCTACGTCTCTTCGGGGGTCGGTGGAATGGACCATCGAACGGTTGGCGGCAACCCGAAAGACGAGGTCCGAGGATGCCCGAAGCAGTACATTCTGATGATGGCAATCCCTTTTGATCTTTGGGGACAGCGCGGCTACCCGCATGCCGACGTCGTGGGTGAGTCGCACTACACGAGGGCAATCCGACAGCTGCTCGGCCGCGACTTCAAGACCGACGGCACCGAGATCATCACGACGGTAAGCCTCATGGTTGACCCGAGCAACAAGCACGATCGCAACGCGGTAGGCGTATGGGCAGGCGGCAATCTCGTCGGCTACCTGCCGCGCGAGGAAGCGGCGCGGTACGCGCCCGTCCTCTCTCAGCTGAAGTCTCAGGGCTGGTCACCCCAGGTTGCGGCCCGAGTCTGGGGCGCCGAATGGGACGACTATGACGGCCGGAGCAAGGAGTTCCGTGGGTCCGTCCGACTGGACCTGGCCGAGCCCCACATGCTCGTGCCCGCCAACTTGCCGCCGTCCGGAGAACATCGGCTGCTGCCCATCGGCAATGCCATCCAGGTCACCGGCGAGGAGAAGCACCTCGACGCTCTCACGTCGTTCCTTCGCGCAGAAGGGGAGTGCTGGGCGTACGCGACATTGCACGAGGTGGTTGAGCAGACCGCACGCTCGTCGCGCACCGTAGTCGAGGTGCGTCTCGACGGGGCGCGCGTCGGCCAGCTCACCCCGAAGATGAGCACCGAGCTACTGCCGGCAATTCGACACCTCGCCGAGCAGGGAGCGACGGCGGCAGCTCGGGCGATCGTCAAGGGCAACCGCATCAAAACCGAGGTGGCGTTGTATACCGTCAAAGCGCACGAACTCCCGGAGAGCTGGCTCGGTGCTCAGTCACCTCGGCAAGCGGACCTGTCACCAGTAGCTGTCACGCCGGACGTTGAGCCGGCAATACCCGTCGTTTCCGGTGGACGACGAGATCACGGGCCCATCCCGCCGCCACCGACCGGTGTCCGTTTCGTTGTACCGCCGACTTGGCCGTCCCCGCCGGCCGGCTGGACGCCACCTGCCGGATGGCGACCGGAGCCAAGCTGGGAGCCTGCGCCGGAGGGTTGGCAGTGGTGGGTGCCGATCTGGGAGTGAACACCTCGACCGTCGGCATTCCTGAGACCGTGAGCGGCCTGCAGGACCATCCACGGATTCAGGTTTTATCGTTGCCATCCTGGTCGGACGCTGAGTAGCGCCAGCTACCCCATAGTGCCGAGGGTGGATTCTGCTGGAGGAGGAGCTGCAAGACTGCGTTCAACATCCTCGAAGTGCGCGTGCAGACGAAGCAGCACCTCTGCGTCGAGGGCTGCGTAGGCCACCTGGCTCTCGGCCAGAGGACGCCGAGCCCAATTGCCGACTTGTTCCCTCTTGTCGAGTTCCGCACCGAGTTCACGGGCGCAGACCTCACGAAGGCTGTGACCTTTGGCTGTGGGGCGCAGCCGCCTCGACACGTCACGTGTATCCACGACGGGCTCTAGGGCGAACCCGTACCGACCAAGGACGGTGCGCTCGAATGAGGCGTAGTGAATCAGCTTCGTCGTTTCGGTGCTCGCGAAGAGTTCGCCTAGGGGTTCCAGGTCAAGAGGTTCGAGAGCGTCAATGAGGTAGGTTGCCTCACGGCCCGCCATCTGAATCAGGCACAGGGCGCGGTTCGCGAGTGTGGTTTCGACGTCGAGGCCAACGACCGGCTCGGACATTAGCTCGGCAACTGCTGACTGGAGTTGCGGGAGGGTGCGTACCCAGATCAGTGGCCGCTCGTTGTCGCGGCACAGCAGGGGAAGTTCCGCTGGGACCTGCTGGAGGCTGGCGAAACGCTCGGCGTCGCTGGGCGTCAACGTCCGGACGGCCTCGGGAAGACGGGGTCCTTTGCGTTCGAGTCCTGAGAGCCATTGCCAGGCCCCGCCCACGTCGAGCAGGTAACTGGCGATCACTTCACGTTCGACCCAGGGAGGCATCAGCGGCTGGAACTTGCTGAGGCGGTAGTTGGGCAGCGATTCGGCGACCTCTGCCCAAAGGCGGTCGTTCTCCCAGAATTCGGGTTCGGCAAGCCCGGCAAGCGCGTCCCGGAAGCTCAGCATGTCGAGGTTCTCCCCTCGGACCTTGATGAGGAAATTGTCCGGGATGACTTTCCAGTCGTCGCCGACCGCTTCGAGTGCGTACCGAAGGGTCGAGTTGATCCGTCCTCCGGCGAAGGTCCACCAGCGGATCTCCCCGTCATCGACTTCGATGCCTCCACGGTCGGAGGTGAGGGTTCCGCGCATGGCCGCGCGGTGCTCGGCGAAGACCCGCCACGCCGCGTCGTCGAGGTATGGATAGCGGTCGTCGCTCAGGAGTATCGACAGGATGCGCTGGCAGAGATCGAAGCCGAGGTACTGGGGAAGGAAGCCTCCCCAGGTTGGCTGACGCCCCCGCGGGGCCGGTTCGACGACCACGCTGCGGTCGCGGTGCTCGACCCGAAGGACCGCCCACGCGCGTCCGCTAAGCAGGAAACTGCTGACTCCATCGACGAGCCGGTCGACGAACGCCTGATTCAGCGAACCGAGGGCTTGTCCACCCACGGTCTGGACCGTGTAGGTCTGCGGGCTGGAGAAGACCGCGTAGAGGTCCATGAAGTTCTTGCGCCCGAATCGGCGCTCCGTCTTGGGACCGAGGACCAGGCGGCCACCTGCGATTCGCAACGCGTCGTCTCGCAACATCCAGCTGATTAGGCGTTCGAACTCGGCCTGGCGGATACCCCGGAAGTCCGGTACATGCGAAAGGTGCTCCCAGGCGGTCACGGCAGTGATCCCATCGCTGGCCAGTGACATGGCTAGGAGTTGGTGGATGAGTACCGGCCAGCAGCGGTCCTCCACCTGAACCGATTCGACCCAGCCCGCCTTCGCCAGCTCGACTAGGGCGATCGCCTGGACGACGCCGTCGGTGGTTTCGCAGAAGAACGTGGTGTTCGCCGCCTGGCCGGTGCGCCGCCCGGTTCGGCCCATGCGCTGCAGG
>NZ_QHHV01000464.1:0-4556 GCF_003947245.1 Actinoplanes sp. ATCC 53533
TACGCGCACCTGTCCGTCGCGAAGGTACAACCGGGTGACATGATCGACGCCGGCGAACCGATCGGCGCCGAAGGCTCGACAGGCAACTCCACCGGCCCGCATCTGCACTTCGAGGTGCGCGAGGGAGGCTGGGACAACACCGTGGAACCCACGGCGTGGATGCGGCAGCGCGGTGTCGACCTGGGCTGTTCGTCTTGACCCACAGCGAGCGCCGGCTGCCGTCGTGGCAGGTGGAAGATCAGCACGAGTCGTGAATCCGCGCGGCGACTGCCGCACCTCGGTTCGTCGCTTCGTTCCGCAGGTCGATCGTCCTCGGGTGGTACCCGATCGTGAAAGTTGATCGGTCGCATCAGCGGCATTCGACCGGTTGGACAGATTCGTAAGCTGTCCAACGGGCATGAGTTCTGATGCGCCGTATCAAATGACAGGCATCGAGCACGTCTTGGTGCATCGGGTTGTAGTACGCAATATAGAACGGCCGAGGGTTCGCCTGCAAGGAACGTTCAAGGTTGTTGATCACCGCTCGCAGCGTGTCCTCGCCGAAGGGGTTGAACAGAAACATGACGGCTGGGTCGGGAGGAAAGTCGTATCCGGCGGCGTCGGCCTGAACTATCTCGATGACTCCCGCGCGTGCTGGCCTGGTGGCCTCATACGCCTCGATGTTGCTGCGCGCGGTCGACGCCAGACCTGGGTCGAACTCAACGCCAACAACTCGTCTGTACCCCAGCTCGGCGGCCAACAGCAGCGTGCGGCCCTTCCCGGAGCCGAGGTCGAGGAAGAGGAACGTGTCTGGCGTTGAGATCGGCAGGTCTCGGAGAATCTTCTTACACTGATGTCCCGGCGTGGGGGAGTATGCGACGCCGTCCCCGTATGCAGCGGCTACCGCCCCCCGGAGGGGAGTCCTGTTGACGGTCGGGCTCGCGCTGAGTACCAACGCCGAGGCGATGGTCGAGGCGGTCGTCGCGGCGGCGCGTGATGGGACGCAGCACAATTTCAACGATCAGCGACGCGCCCAGCGTGACTGCGGCGATGAGGCCTTTGTCGCGTCGCGTTGTTGACAGTGCTTGGGAGAAACGACGGGCTCGTCCCGCGAAATTGAGGCTGCCAGTGTTGAGACGTTCCGCATTTTCGTGGTGTTTCATGGAGCTGTCCTCCCGTCTATTTCCTCTCGCCTATCCCCAGACCGTGTCGGTCGACCCAGCGGTCGTTGGAATCGGGCAGCGATTTGTGTCGACCGTTGTTTCAGAGTAGGCGCCGCCAGGTTAAGGGAAGACCAGGGGAAGGCCAGAACGCGGTAAAGGTTCGTGCCGAGGTGGATCAGCGCGTCGAGCAGCCCTATGCAAAGGGAAAGAGTCAACGAGTACAAATCGTCTGTTCGGGCAGGATTTGATCGCCGATCGGCCGAGCATCTGTCGGAGATGTACCGGCTGCCATGGCCAGCATGACGTCCGAGGCGCCTCGGGCTCTCGTGGCTGGCCCGGTACGTGGTCGATCCAGATCGGAACCACGGCACGAATGGCATGCTGAAGCAGTGCGGGTGCTGCTGATCGAAGACGACAACGCCATCGCCGAGCCCCTGGCCGACGGGTTGACTCGGTATGGCTTCGATGTCAACCGGGTGCGCACTGGTACGGCGGCGCTCGCGGCGGCTCCTGTAGACATGGTGCTGCTGGATCTTGGACTGCCCGACATCGACGGGGTCGACGTTTGTCGGCAGCTTCGAGAACGCTCATCGGCCCCGATCATCATGATCACCGCGCGTGGCGAGGAGACGGACCGGGTCCTCGGTTTGGAACTCGGCGCGGATGACTACCTGTCAAAACCATTCGGTATCCGGGAGTTGATCGCTCGGATCAGGGCGGTAGCTCGACGATCTGGTGCGGCGGCCGGTCGCCCGTCCATGGAATCCGGCGCTGTCGCCCGAGACGCGGGTTCCGAGCAGACGCTCGGGCATCTGCGGATCGACCGAAGGACCCGGCAGGTGCGTATCCGTGGCGAGCTTGTCGGGTTTGCGCCTAAAGAGTTCGACCTCCTGTCGCTTCTCGCCGAGGACTCTGGCGCCGTGTATTCGCGGCAGCGTCTCCTCGATGCGGTGTGGAGTCCGAACTTCTTCGGCCCGACGAAGACCCTTGACGTGCACATCGCGGCGCTGCGACGAAAGCTCGGCGATCCGTCGTGGATCGAGACGCTCCGGGGGGTGGGCTTTCGGCTTTCCCTACGCGGCGACGGTAGTGAGGACACCACATGACCCGGCGGATCCTCATCAGCTACCTCTCGCTGACGTTCCTCATCTTCCTCGGCCTTGAGTTACCGTTAGGCTTCGTTTACGCCCACCACGAACGGGACGGCTTCGCCGCCGACGTCGAGCGGGACGCAGTCGTGCTGGCGGACCAAGCCGGCCAGGACATCGCGGAAAACCGCCCAGGCCCGGTGGACGCGATCGCAGGTGGCTACGCACGAGCGACCGGCGCGCAGGTCCTCGTGATCAACACCGCCGGAGCGGTGCTGTCGTCATCCACACCGAGGACATCGACGACCGGACCCGAAATCACGGCAGCTCTGGCCAACCGCCACGCCGTCGGGTATCGCCGCACCGCGAGCGGCGGCTCAGAGTTGTATGTCGCGGTGCCGGCGCATACCGGGGCCACGGTGCGCGGAGTACTACGGATTACGTATCCCACTGATCTGGTTGATGCCGCCGCCTATCGCGCGTGGCTCATCCTCGGCGCGGTCGGCGTGCTGACTCGTCGCACTCGTCGCCCTCGTCGGGTTCGCGCTGGCCCGCTGGATCACTCGGCCGGTACGCGCACTCGAGGACGCCACCACACTGCTCGCCAAGGGCGAGGCCACTGACCTACACAGCGCGGACTTCGGGCCGCCCGAGTTACGGCGGCTAGCGGAGCGCCTCACTGAAACCTCGCACCGACTACATCGGCTGGTCAGCGCGCAGCGGTCCTTCGCGGCTGACGCGTCACACCAGCTCAAATCCCCACTCACCGCGTTGCGCCTGAGGCTGGAGAACCTCGAACCCGACCTGTCCGACGATCACCAGGCCAACGTGGTTGCGGCGATCGCCGAGGTGAACCGGCTGACCCGCATGATCCACGGATTGCTTGCCCTGGCCCGGCTCGAAGAGGGCGCAGGAGACCGGGACCGCATCGACCTGGACGACCTCATCGCCGACCGTGTGGATAGCTGGGCAGCGTACGCCGAGGAGCATCAAGTCATCATCAACCAGGCAGGTGGCACGGCGGGAGCCGCGTGGGCAATCCCCGGCGCTGTCGAGCAGATCATCGATAACCTGCTTGCGAACGCCGTCCGAGTCGCACCCCTGCAGACCACCATCACGATCACACACAGAACGACGACAGACACTGTCGAGTTGCACATCATCGACGAGGGCCCAGGCATGAATGAGGCAGATCGGGCCCGGGCATTCGACCGATTCTGGCGCACCACGAACTCGGAAAACGACGGCTCAGGCCTCGGACTGACGATCGTACGGCAACTCGCCCGAGCCGGCGGCGGAGAAGCGGAGCTGAACGCAGCGCCCGGCGGTGGAATCAACGCCACCGTACGGTTGGAACGTGCGCCGGCCGTCGATGGACGCCAAGAACCCGTACCACGCGCAGATGCACGGACCGATCGAAGCTGACCAACGGCACTCACCGGCCACGAGTTCAATCCCTTAAGGATCGTCCGGCGCCGTCCTCGATGTGATGTGAGTGTCGCTCATGTTCCATATGACAATCGCTACTGGCGCCGCCCACACTGCTTTGCAAGGGTGAACGAGGATGTCTCGCCGGACGAAGTCGATGAGCGAGGGCGAGCCGAGCATGAAGTCGATGAGCCGAGTGGCAGCGGCCTAACCGCCCGCTGGCGAATCGTGACCCAATCCTTCAACAGCGGATCTCGATGTACAGACACCGATAGTTGGCCATAACAAGGAGCGGACGCCATGCGGCATCACTGCGACGATGTGCTGTCGAAGGCGGTACGTGAAGCCGCGCACCGCCTCGCGGTCAAGCAGTTGTCCCGGATCTGCTCTTCGAACGCTTCGAAGCCGGGTTGAACAGGTCGGCGGCCGCGTGACCCCGGTCGAGCCGGCGACGCCCGATCCGTCGGAGTTCGAGCGGGAGGCGGTAGACCGATGACGGCGAGAGAGTTCCACGTCCCTGCAAAGGTCGGTCGCCGCGCCATACTCATCCTGGCGCTGAGTTCACTGACCGCCGCAAGCGCTCACCCTGGCTCCGACGACCAGACGGTCACGCAACTGCTACCGGCCGAGCCGCCCGCGCCGCGCCGGTCGGTCGGGCTCAAGTCGGTCGCACACTGGACCAGCATCTTCATGCAGAGCTGGGACCATGAATACAAGAACAGCCTGCCGATGAGCCGGTCGGCGGACAGTTGGGACCACTACAACCTGTCCTACTCCGTCGATGCCTGCACCGCGATGTTCCGCGCCACGGACCAGCGGAGCTACCTCGACCGCGCCCTAGCATTCGTCGAGAACGTAGCCGACGCCGCCGTGCTGTCGTCCACGCTGCGCAGCAGCC
>NZ_QHHV01000465.1:0-1237 GCF_003947245.1 Actinoplanes sp. ATCC 53533
CCGAGCAGGTAGCAGGTCGCGACCACGCTCACCAGGGCGGCCTCGGCCCGCTTACGCCGCTCGAGCAGCCAATCGGGGAAATACGTGCCTTGGCGCAGTTTCGGGACCGCGACGTCGATCGTGCCGACGCGGGTGTCCAGGTCACGATGGCGGTAGCCGTTACGGGAGTTGACCCGCTCCGGTGACACGGCCCCGTACTCGGCGCCGCAGACCGCGTCCGCGTCGGCCGACAACAGCGAGTTGATCACCGTGGACAGCAAGTGCCGCATCAGATCCGGCGACGCGTCGCCGAGAGCTTGGTCCAACAGCCCGGCAGGGTTGATGATGTGAGGTGCGGTCATCGCGATAGAGCCCTTTCGAGAGTGCTGTGAGAGGTTCACTCGAAAGATCACGCGATGACCGCGCTCTTCGTTCAGCCCGCAGACGGGCCGCCCGACGATCACGTCGATCGCGTTACACCACTATCAGGGACGCCACTGGCTCGTATCCGTCCATCGACCAGGCATTGCCGTGGGAGAAGACGATGATGGGCAACTTTTCGCCGTCGGCCGGCGCTGTGACCTTGACCTGAAGTGGGGCACTGCGGCCGGTGGTGGGCACGGTGAGAGGCTTCATCGAGATGAGCTGACGGTCGAGCGGTGTAGAGAGCGTGACTGTCTCCGCGATTGGTCGTGGTTCTGCGAATTTTTGGAATGTTCTCGCTGACGTCCGGTCGACGATGCCGAAATCGGCGGGCGTACGTGTGCAGGGTTTGCACACCGCAACGGCTCAGGCGCGGACCGCGCCTCGAACACTCAGATCCGGTGCGGCGGGCCTGAAGTCCGGGGTGACGCCGGCCTGTCCGGCCAGCAGGATCAGCCGGGATCCGGTTGCGACAGCGGCCGGCCAGTAGTCGGTCGGCCGTAGCAATTCGTCCGGGTGCAGAAACTCCATGCTCATGTGATCTCCCCCTGTCGTGTCTCCCAGTTCAACCGGTGTTCCAGGAACACTGTCAAGGCGAGAGCGCCCGCCACGATCGGCGACGCGAACGATCGGGGTCTTGCCGCGCCGGGCCCAGGTACGGGCCCTGGCTGGTCTCAGCGACAGTCCGGACTCGTCGACGAAACAGATCCACGCACCCAGCCTGCGCGCGACTCTTTTGTCGCGGGCCACTGATGACGCCGCCAATGCTCGATGGCCGGCTCGTCGCGCTCCTGTTCGTCGGCGACTGAGCGAGCCGTCACACCACCGCCGTCAG
>NZ_QHHV01000466.1:0-1315 GCF_003947245.1 Actinoplanes sp. ATCC 53533
GGACTGGGCCGAGGCGGTGTTCGCGACCAACGTCGTCTTCGAGCCGCTCGTCGGCGTGCTGTTCCGCAGCGACCTCGTCATGCAGATCGCGGCGCGCAACGGCGACTACATCACCCCGACGCTGATCGGCGCGGGCGAGAACGACTACACCCGCGACCTGCGCTACACCCGCGCGCTGTTCTCCTTGCTCACCAAGGATGCCACGCACGGCGAGCACAACAGGTCCGTCATGCAGGGCTGGCTCGACAAGTGGGTGCCGGTCAGCAGGCACGCCGCGTACGAGCTGCAGCCGATCTGGTCGCAGCCGGCGGACCGGGCGGTCACCTTCGCGGACTCGTACGCCGCCGCGACCGCCGATTTCCAGACCCTGATCACCGACCTCGGCCTGGCCACGGCGAAGGAGCAGTGAAGTGACCTCTTCCGCGAGTTTCGACGTCAACCGCACGTCGTCCAACATGTGCGGCGTCACGCTCATGAACAACCAGAACGGCTACGTCGTCGCGGAGGTCATGGGCGCCAAGGACGGCATCGTGATCTCCGAATACCCGTCGATGATCCGGGTGGACGGTAGCAACAAGATCGTCTTCGACTATCAGGAGATCTCCGAGGCGCTGGGCACGGACTTCGACGGATCTGACTTCGAAGAGATCATGTCGACCCACTACGGCCGCATGGTCCACCTCGACGACAAGACGATCATGTTCGCCAATCCCGAGGACGCCGCCGAATATATCGACTTCGACCTCACGCCCGTCCAGTAGGGCCGGTCGCGGGTCGGAAGGCCGGAAAGGCGTCGCGGGCGTCTTTCCGGTCCTCCGCCACAGGTTCCCGTTCTGTCAAAGGAGATTCGAACGCATGTATACCAAGGACGGCGAGGACTACTTCATCGTCGATTCACACATCGCCCTGTGGGACGGCCGCGAACAGAACTGCCGCAACATCCACGGCAAGCAGTTCATCGACTGTTTCTACGACTACCACAAGAATCTGAGCCCCGAAGACGCCGTGTGGCCGTACGACGAATACACCTACTACGGCGGTGACCGCCTGATGAAGGATCTCTTCACCGACGGCTATGTCGACCACGCGATCTTCCAGCCCGCGTACCTCGGCGACTTTTACCACAACGGGTTCGGACAGACCGACGAAGCGTGGGCGTTGACCCAGCGGCATCCCGACAAACTGACCTACAACCACAACTTCGACCCGCGCAACGAGCAGGCCGGGCTCGACCGGTTGCGCGCCGACGCCGCCCGGTTCGGGCTCAAGGGGGTCAAGCTCTACACCGCCGAGTGGCACGGCGATTCCCGCGGCT
>NZ_QHHV01000467.1:0-1977 GCF_003947245.1 Actinoplanes sp. ATCC 53533
GGCGAACTATTTCATCAGTAACGCCAGCCGGCTCGGTGTGCTCTACGTCATCTGGTTCCGGCGGATCTGGCTGCCCAGCAGCGGCTGGAAGTCGTATTCCGGCGCCGGCGGCGACCCGTCGAGCGATCACACCAACCACGTGCACCTGTCGATGCGCTGACCGAGGGGAGTGCGGGGCCTACCGCTTGACGTAGGCCTCGTACTCCTTCAGCACGTCGTCGGTGGGTCCGTCGGCGCGGATCAGGCCGGACTCGAGCCAGATGGCCCGCTCGCAGGTGTCCCGGATCGACTGCTCGCTGTGGCTCACCAGGAAGACCGTGCCGGCTTGCGCGCGCAGTTCACGCACCCGCTGCTCGCTGCGCCGGCGGAACTTGGCGTCACCGGTGGCCAGTGCCTCATCGATGAGCAGCACGTCGTGCTGCTTGGCGGCCGCGATGGCGAACCGCAGCCGGGCGCCCATGCCCGAGGAGTAGGTGCGCATCGGCAGCGAACTGAAGTCGCCGCGTTCGTTGATGCCGGAGAAGTCGATGATGTCCTTGGTCTTCGCCTTGACCTCGGCCGGGGACATGCCCATGGCCAGGCAGCCGAGCACCACGTTGCGCTCGCCCGGTAGGTCGTTCATCAGGGCCGCGCTGACGCCGAGCAGCGAGGGCTGGCCGGCCGCGTAGATCGCACCCCGCTCGATCGGCAGCAGGCCGGCGATCGCCCGCAGCAGGGTGGACTTGCCCGAGCCGTTGGTGCCGATCAGGCCGACGGCCTCGCCCTTGTGCGCGACGAAGCTCACACCCTTGATGGCGTGCACCTCGCGCATGGTCGCCGGCTTGGCGCCGGTGACGATCCGCTTGAAGCTGGCCAGCGGGCTGCCGCTGCCGGGGGCCGCCGACTGCTGGATCCGGTAGATCACATGAGCGTCGTCGACGATGACCGTCGGATCGAGCCGGTCGCTCTCGGTCATGGTGTCAGCCACGGCCGTATCCCTTCTCTCCGCGCCAGAAGTAGACATATCCCCCGATGCTGACCACCAGGGTCCAGGCGATCGCCTCCAGCCACATCACCTTGGGGTCCGCCGCGAGGGGCACGTCCTCCATCAGCGCGTGCCGCATGAGGTCGATGAACAGGAGCATCGGGTTGGCCTCGACCACCTGCAGCTTCCAGCCGCTCAGGTGGTCGGTGAAACGGGTGACCGGGTAGAGCACCGCCGAGAAGTAGAGCCACATCCGCATGAGGAAAGGGATGAGATTCCGGACATCGGGGATCTTGCTGCCCAGCCGGGCCCCGGTCAGCGCCAGTCCGGCGTTGAACATGGCCTGCAACAGGAAGACCGGCACGATGAGCAGCCACTCCACCGTGATCGGCTCGCCGAAGCCGAGCACGATGACCATCAGCACGGCCAGCGAGGCCATCGTGTTGCGGATCTCGACCATCGTGATCGCCAGCGGCAGGCTGGCGCGCGGGAAGTGCAGGGCCCGGATCAGCCCCAGGTTGCCGCTGATCGCCTGGATGCCGGCCGACACCGTGGACTGGGTGAAGCCGAAGATGAACACGCCGGTGCAGAGGTAGGCGACGAAGTTGTCGACCCCGCTCTTCGTGTTCAGGATGATGCCGAAGATCAGGTAGTACACAGCCGCGTTGATCAGCGGGGTGAGCACCTGCCAGAAGACGCCGAGCCGGGTCTTGCCCAACGACGATGAGACCTTGGCGTTGGCGTAAGACGCGATGAAGTGCCGGTAGGCCCACAACTGCCGGGAATACCCGGACAGGGAGGGCAGCTTGCCGGCGGCACTCAGGCCGTGCCTGCGGGCCAGCTCCTTGAGCGTCAGGCCGGTGTCGGATTCGGCGACCGCCGTCTGGGGCATGGGGTGTCGCTCCGATCTAGTCGGTCCGCTGGGGATGGGGGACCTTGATGACTTGCGCGGGAACACACTAAACATTGTGCATCGATGGAACGGCGTCGTATCGACGTTAGAGCCGAATTAG
>NZ_QHHV01000468.1:0-1835 GCF_003947245.1 Actinoplanes sp. ATCC 53533
GGACAAGGCCACGGCCGCGCTCGCCGCTTGTGGCAAGCCGAACGGCTTCGATGTGACCATCGCGGTCCGTAACAACAAGCCGGCCGAGGTCAAGAGCGCCGAGGCGCTGCAGGCCGCGCTCAAGGCCGCGAAGATCAACGCCAAGATCGACCAGTACGACGGCGCGCAGCAGGCCTCGATCACCGGTTCGCCCGACAACGTGAAGAAGAAGGGCTACGGGATCATCATCGGCGGCTGGGGCGCCGACTACCCGACCGGCGCCGGCTTCATGCAGCCGCTGTCGGACAGCCGCTTCATCCCGGCGAACGGCAACTACAACCTGCCGGAGATCAAGGACCCGTCGATCGACGCCCTGTACGACCAGGCTTCCGCCGAGGTCGACCCGGCTAAGGCCGCCGAGATCTACAAGCAGATCAACCAGAAGATCATGGAAGGCGCGTACTACCTGCCGTTCGTGGTCGACAAGGCGCTCAACTACCGCAACCCGCGGCTGACGAACGTCTTCGAGCACTCCGCCCTGAGCATGATCGACTTCCAGGCCATCGGCCTCAGCGACGGCAAGTAGTCGATCTTTCTAGCACCGAAGGGCAGGTGAAGGCCGCCCGCAGTGGGCGGGCGCCGGTTCCGCGAGGAATCGGCGCCCGCTCCCTGTTCGGCCGAACGTCGTGCTGGCATATCTCATCCGGCGGGCAGTCAACGCCGTGCTCACCATGCTGGTGGTCACGCTGGTCACCTTCGGCATCTTCTTCATGGTGCCGACGCTCACCGGCTCAGACCCCGCGCTGCTCTACATCGGGAAGACCTCCGACGCCGCCTCGGTGGAGGGCATCCGGACCAAGCTCGGCCTGTCCGACCCGGTCATCGTGCAGTACGGCAAGTTCCTGAAGGGTCTCGTCGCCGGACGCGACTATGCCAACGGACCTGACGTCACGCACTGCCCCGCGCCCTGCATGGGCTACTCCTTCAAGACCGACCAGGAAGTCTTCCCCCTGCTCATGGGAGACCTGCCGGTGACCATGTCGCTGGCGCTGGGGGCCGCGGTGCTGTGGGTGATCATCGGCGTCTCCACCGGCGTCATCTCGGCCTTACGAAGAGGCAGCATCCTGGACCGGGCGGTGATGACCGGCGCCTTGGCCGGCGTTTCGCTACCGATCTATTTCACCGGGCTGCTGGCCCTGAGCATCTTCGTGTACTGGCTGGGCTGGCTGCCCAACGCCGACTACACGCCCTTCTTCGATAATCCGTTCACCTGGGCCTCCGGCCTGATCCTGCCCTGGATCACCCTCGCCTTCCTGTTCGCCGCCACGTACGCCCGGCTCACCCGGGCGAACATGCTGGAGACGCTGGGCGAGGACTACATCCGGACGGCCCGCGCCAAGGGCCTCGGCGAACGGACGGTCATCGGCAAGCACGCGCTGCGTTCGGGCCTGACCCCGCTGGTGACCGTCTTCGGCCTGGACCTGGGCGCCCTGCTGGGCGGCGCGATCCTCACCGAGGCGGTGTTCAACCTGCGCGGCCTCGGCTATCAGGCGCTGACGGCGATCCGCGGCAACGACCTGCCGGTGATCCTCGGCGTCACGCTGATCGCGGCGTTCTTCATCGTCTTCATCAACCTCATCGTCGATGTGCTGTACGGCTTCATCGACCCGCGGGTCCGGCTGGGCTGAGGAGAGAACCACATGTCTACCGACTCGCTCGCCGGCCTCACCCTGCCGGGCGACCGCAACACCCGACCGTTCCTCGAGGTCAAGGACCTCACCGTCACCTTCGAGACCGACGACGGCGTCGTCCAGGCGGTGTCCCAGTCGTCGTTCGCCGTCGAGCGCGGCAAGACG
>NZ_QHHV01000469.1:0-1549 GCF_003947245.1 Actinoplanes sp. ATCC 53533
GTTCCCGGGCGACGACCTTCCGGTCGTGCGCGTCTCGGCGCTCAAGGCGCTCGAGGGCGACGCGGAGTGGACCGAGAAGCTCATGGAGCTGATGAACGCGGTCGACACCGCGATCCCGCAGCCCGAGCGTGACACCGAGAAGCCGTTCCTCATGCCGATCGAGGACGTCTTCACGATCACCGGTCGCGGTACGGTCGTCACCGGCCGGGCCGAGCGCGGCATCCTCAAGCCGAACGAGGAGGTCGAGATCGTGGGCATCCGCGAGAAGTCGACCAAGACCGTTTGCACCGGCATCGAGATGTTCCGCAAGCTGCTCGACGAGGCCCGCGCGGGCGAGAACGTCGGCCTCCTGCTGCGCGGTATCAAGCGCGAGGACGTCGAGCGCGGCATGGTCGTGGTGAAGCCGGGCTCCAGCACTCCGCACACGGAGTTCGAGGGCCAGGTCTACATCCTCTCGAAGGAGGAGGGCGGCCGCCACACGCCGTTCTTCCAGAACTACCGCCCGCAGTTCTACTTCCGCACCACGGACGTCACCGGCGTCGTCACGCTGCCCGAGGGCACCGAGATGGTCATGCCGGGCGACTCCACCTCGATGTCGGTCAAGCTGATCCAGCCGATCGCCATGGAGCAGGGCCTGAAGTTCGCGATCCGGGAGGGTGGCCGCACCGTCGGCGCCGGAACGGTCACGAAGATCAACGTCTGAGTTAGTTACTTTGGTGACCCCGATTAGCGTTGCCGCGATCGATACGGCATACTAGTCAGGTTGCGTCCGCGCAGGGTGGTTGGCTGCTCTCGCTTTCGAGAGAGGGCGGTCGGCCACCCTCGCCGGGTGTCCGGCGTGGTTCCAGCAGCCGCCGGCATCCCCGATCCCGACGGATCAAGGATTCCTCTCCTGAGGGTTCCTTGCGGGCAAGATCGCTCCAGATGGTTGGGGCGGAGCCTGGTCAGCAGATTTTTCTGCCGATAGGCGCGACACGCCCGACCGCGGGGGTCGGACATCGCAGGACCAACGGTCCTGCGGGCATGCGAGGGCCACAGCTTTCGCACGTAGCGGCATCGAGAGAAGGAAACAGAAGCCACCATGGCGGGACAGAAGATCCGCATCCGGCTCAAGGCCTATGACCACGAGGTTGTCGACTCGTCGGCGCGCAAGATCGTCGAGACGGTCACGCGTACCGGAGCGTCGGTCGCGGGCCCGGTGCCGCTGCCCACGGAGATCAACCGTTTCTGCGTAATCCGTTCGCCGCACAAGTACAAGGACTCGCGCGAGCACTTCGAGATGCGCACGCACAAGCGGCTGATCGACATCATCGACCCGACTCCGAAGACGGTCGACTCGCTCATGCGCCTCGACCTGCCGGCTGGCGTCGACATCGAGATCAAGCTGTAGGGATCCGGACAATGGACAGGCAAGTGAAGGGCATCCTGGGCGCCAAGCTCGGCATGACCCAGGTCTGGGACAACAACAAGGTCGTCCCGGTAACCGTGGTGCAGGCCGGCCCGTGTGTCGTGACCCAGGTCCGCACCGCCGAGACTGACGGCTACACCG